>JALYGW010000088.1 GCA_030776915.1 Thermoproteota archaeon | reverse complement strand
CTGTTTACAAGCATCTTGTCCATTCCTCTTGGACCAAGGGTTGTGCGCACAATCTCTGCTATTGTCTTTGCTGCAGTAATGTTGTTTCTCTGCGCCTGGTTGCCCTTTGTTTCAGTAGCGCCCTCTCTTAAAAGGACTATAGGCATAGATTGTTGTTGCTGTTGTATTGACATAGATCATATCTCACCTTAGGTTAGTACCTAGAGATGATCTTTTAGGAGTAATTTAAGATATTCTACTAACCAATTCATCAGATACAGAGAAAAACTATATGTACCTATTACCTGACATTGATACTAGATAAGCTAGTGATTGAATGTTATAGGATCATACAAAATAAAATTTATACTAGGACAAGGTAGATACACACACCTCCAAGGATAGTATATGTGTGCTAGCATCACTACAGGCTATCTTCGCTTTTTTATTCTGGACTTTATGGTTACGCAAAAAAAGCTATGCCGTATTGTAGATCTGTAATCCTAATAAGATAAGCAGAAGCCTACAGCTTCAGATCCTTGAAACAAAAGTGCAAAAGGAAGCAATGCGGAGAATGCACGTGTGTCTTTCTCTCCTACAAAAGCCTCTCTGACATTGCTTCAATTCTAGCGGTTTTTTGTTTATTGATGGTAGGTGGCCCCAATAGTAATAACAATACTATGACTGCTCTTCAAAAGTAGAGTGAATGTATATATTATGTTTGGCGTGACAATAACATAAAATATTATCAACAGCGACCATCCAAAGATTCAACAATATAGACTACGGAGTTCCTTTGGAGTTGTCAAAGGTAAATTGAATATATTCCTGTATAGGTGAGAAAGTGTTTGCACAAGATTACTTTTTCACGTACACATATAAAAAAAGTACAACAATAATCAACATGATTCTCAGCTAAGCTCAGTTATTGTCTTGGTCAGGTTTGCAATGATTTCTTTTATCAGCTTCTCGCCTTTTGAAGCAGTAGCCCTCATCGGGTCTCCCCAAACACCATTGCCGGTAATCTTTGGAAAAGACCCTGGAGCGCTAGTCAGGCTGCTGTAAGCTGCCCTTGACTTGGATAGACTTTTAGAATTTGGCCTGGCTCGGTCCATATGAACAAGCTCAGGTGCAATTGCCAATACAAGCGATGTTTCAACTTCACCTGCATGGTCAAAGTCCGGCTTCATCATCTGCCAGTAATGCAGAATGTGAATGTTGACATCTATAGTAGGTGTCTTGCTATGTATCTCCTGCGGGACGTACTGGATCGCCCCTGTATTACCGTGATGGCCATTTAGGATGATTATCTCCCTTATCCTATTATCTGCTGCAAGTGAAATGCATGTATCGCATAACATTGTAGACAACGTCGAGTTGTGAAGCGACACATTGAACATTGGTTTGTGCTCAAATGAGACACCATATGAAATCACGGGCAGCACAAACGCGCCAATTTTTTCTGCTAGGATCTTTGCAACGTATTCCACAATAAGAGAATCGGTCGATACTGGCAAATGAGCACCATGCTGCTCGAGGGAGCCCACAGGTATTATAGCTCGCTTGATTTTTTTGAATGTGGTTCTAAAATCATAGTCGGTCATGCCAAATACCAGTGCTGACATTATGCGATAAGCATGCTTGTGCCCATTAACTACCTTTTGTTTTTCTGTTGTTGATTAATTTCCTCTATATCTTCTTTAATGTAGACCTTCCCCCAGTACACTTCAAGTTTGCTTTCAAGGTAGAGCTTAACTCCCTCAAGAAGTGTTACTGCTTCAAGTTCCTGACCCTTTTTCTTGATCGTATCAAGTGTATCCGAGGTAGATACCTTAAACGATTCTTGGTGAATTATTGGACCTTGGTCAAGGTCTTCAGTTACAAAGTGCGCGGTGCATCCTATTATCTTAGCGCCCCGCTCATATGCTTGAACATATGCATATGCCCCAGGAAATGCAGGCAAAAGTGACGGATGTACATTGATTATCCTGTTTGGATAACGCCAAACAAAGTTTGGTGTCAGTATGCGCATATATCTTGCGAGCACTATTAGATCAATGTTGTACTGCTCGATTAGTTGCAGGATTTTGTTTTCAGCCTCTGCCTGATCCCTATGGACTACTGCATGAAAGGGTATTCCGACATCATCTGCAACTGACTTGAGCGTTGAGTCGCTTGCAATGATAACGGAGATATTGGCGTTTATTTGACTATTTTTCTTCGCTTGCAGTAGCCTCACAAGACATTGAGGTTCCTTGCTTACAAATATTGCAACATTTTGGAGTCGGTTAGGCTCTTGATAATGAACTTTTATCTCCATTGACAGCTTTTTGGCAAGCTGTTTTAGACCAAGGTCAAGCTGCTTCCTGCCGATTTCCTCTGCAAATGATGCTTCAAACTGCATGCCAAAGAGGCCTCGGAGAACGTTCTGGTTTATCTTTTCGATGTTACCGCCGCTTTTGAAGATAAAGTTGGTAATATCGGCTACGACGCCTTTCCTATCAGGCCCAACCACAGTTACTTCTATGAGAGTCTTGCCCTTTGGTGCAGGCATGGGGACTCATAGCATTTATGAAACATATTAAATGTTCAGGTGAGCCGTTAATGCTTAAATAATAGGATTGTGAATTGAAGCCGTTGGGTTACAGCGTTAACAATGGTTATAACTTTTGAGGACTGATGAAATAAATGCACCTTCCTGATAATTCTCTAGCCCTCTGAGGCACATGACATATGAAGGCACAGCCAAAGCAACAAAAAACATCTACCACAAAACAAAGAAAAAACTATGACTACAACAAACCCATAGGCAAGTGTATAGTCTGTTACACCATTTCCGGTTGGCATTGCTACGACTGTGACAATGACTTTTGCCAGATGCATTTTAAGGACCATAAGGAAAAGAAACTATGCAGGACAAGGTGACGCATATAGGTTAGTCAATGATTTAGTGGTGATCGGAACTATAGTCTCAATTCTTCAAGAAACAAAAAAGCTGCTGAATTGTTGCATGACAGCGCATATACTGATCTAGTCCATGATAATAGAAGAAGCTTAGTATGTCAAGTACAAAGACAGTTCTGGAGGCTGCTGTATTTTTGTCTGAAACCTTTGAGTAAGAGATAAGCGGGAAGAGACCCCACGCTAACCGAAGTGGGTAAGCAAAAGATTTGCAACCATCTAGCTCAAGCCCTTGAGAATATTTCAGCCAAAACTAAGGAATGTGAAGAATGCAAAAAAGAGGGGACTTGCTGGGTTGCCTTGCGACTGTGGCTGTCGTGTGGTCATGTTGGTTGGTGTGATTCATCGCCTGGAAGGCATGCGACCCGACATTTTATTGATACAGAGCATCCTGTAATGGTAGCCTTTCCCAACAGGGCACATGGAGATGGTGCTATATTCACAAAGCTTATGGATGAGTAGAAAAAAGAGAGATATCAAAAAATGACGCTTCAACAAAATAACAATAGCGAGTTTGAAGAGTTTGCAAGTGACGTTGCAAGGTGCCTAGCAAGCAAAAACAAGTATCTCAGTCCCAAGTATTTGTACGACAAAGTAGGCTCACAACTGTTTGAGCAGATATGTCTTCAGCCGGAGTACTATCTTACAAGGACTGAGGCATCAATACTTAACAAGCATGCACCACTAATTTCAAAGTTGGCGGGCAGTAAAATAAAGATAATAGAGCTTGGAAGTGGAAGCAGCTCCAAGACAGCTATCCTACTCAGCTACTTATCATCACAGAAAAAGAGAATCCACTACTTTCCAATCGACATATCAAGTAGCATATTGATAGAGAGCGAGAGGAAATTGAAATCACAATTTCCAAATGCCAGCATCATTGGAATTAGGTCGGATTATGACACTGGTATTGATAGGGCGGCTACTGAATGCATGGCTACTGAGAAGAAGAAGAAGAACAACAACAACATCCCGTACACAAAGCTTGTGCTGTTTCTAGGCTCAAGCATTGGAAATTTTGAACTTGTGGAAGCACAATCTTTACTTCGATCAGTAAGGGAAAAACTCCATACAAACGATTTTCTGCTTGTCGGCTTTGATTTGCAAAAAGACGAGTCAGTGTTAAACGCAGCCTACAATGACAAGGCTGGGATAACAGCCAAATTCAATTTGAACTTGCTGGCAAGGATAAATAGGGAACTTGGTGGGAATTTCGAGCTTGGAAAATTTGAACATTGTGCATATTACAGCCATGAGCGACATAGAGTAGAAATGCATCTAGTTTCAAAAACCGACCAACGGCTGTACATAGGCGCGTTAGGCAAGACTTTTGTCTTCAGAAAAGGTGAGAGTATCCATACAGAAAATTCATATAAATACAATTTGAGTCAAATTGCTGCGCTTGCTGAGGATTGCGGCTTTACGGTAGAGAAGAACTTTACAGATAAAGAAAGATGGTTTGATCTGGCTCTCCTTTCGCCGTCTTAAACAACGTCTCTAGCGCAACGGAAGCCAGCAAACAGTATCCTTTCGTGCGGCTTGAAATAGTTTCTATAGGTGTTGTGTATTTGCGCCGTCGGTGTTGCAAAGCAGCCTCCCCGCAGCACTTTTTGGTTTACCGTCCACTTGTCAGTGTATTCAGAAAATTTTGACCTAAAGCCTGGATACAGTACATATTCTGACGATGTCCATTCCCAAACATCTCCTATCATCTGGTGACAGCCATAATGACTCTTGCCCGCAGGATACGCTCCTACTTTGGATGGACTCCATAGGTAGCATTCAAGGAGGTTGGCGTGTGTGGGTGTTGGCCTCTGATCACCCCATGGATAGAGCGTTTTTGTCTGCAATTCCTCATTCCAACTTGCGGCTTTTTCCCATTCTGCCTCGGTTGGAAGCCTTTTACCAGCCCAACGTGCATATGCGTCTGCTTCATAGTAACTGACATTGACGACCGGCTCGTCAGGGTCGATTCCGCGCAGGCCACGAAAGTCTTTCTTTTTCCAACCATTATTATCTTCTCCTTCTCCTCTTCCTCCTCCTTCTTCTTGCACCCAATATAGGGGCGCATTCCATTGCTGCTCCTTTACCAGTTCCCATCCATCGGCTAGCCAGTATCTGTAATCTTCATAGCCACCATCCTCTATGAATTTCATAAATTCGCAGTTGGTTACAGGAGCCATATCCATTTTGAAGGGTTGCAAGTATACCTTGTGCTCTGGAAGCTCATTATCGTAGCAAAAGGCGTTGCCGTTATATCCAACCTCAAAGATTCCTCCTGGGATATCTATCATCTTTGAAGATATTCTTTGTATTTCTGACACCTTTGGAGGCTCATTAACGATTAGTGGTTCGTAGTTGTCAGAGGGGTCAGGGAAGCGCTCAAAAAAGTGCTGAAAATCA
>JALYGW010000087.1 GCA_030776915.1 Thermoproteota archaeon | reverse complement strand
CCATCCCTTCTGATCCACGTGGCAACATGGACATACGCAGATACAGAGAGTCGCTTAGTCCTGAAGTGGCACTCGTTATGCTAACAAATCCAAATACCCTTGGACTTTTCGATGAAAACACTATCGAGATCAGTGACCTTGCACACAAGAATGGGACTTTGATGTACTGCGATGGTGCGAACATGAATGCACTCTTAGGAATCACCCGGCCGGGGGACCAAGGCTTCGACATGATCCATCTTAACCTGCACAAGACATTTTCAACCCCCCATGGCGGAGGCGGCCCTGGAGCAGGGGTGCTTGGGGTGAAATCATTCCTTTCAGAGTATTTGCCAGTACCCCAAGTGGTGAAGCTTGATAGCGGATATTCTCTTGACTATGCCTGTAAAAAATCAGTTGGCAGAGTTCGATCCTTTTACGGAAACTTTGGCATGCATGTGAGGGCATATTCGTACATTCATTCCTGGGGCACCAAGATAAGAAAGGTATCAGAGCATGCCATATTGAACGCCAATTACCTTCAAGGTCTTCTAAAAGACACTTTTGACCTTGCCTATGACCGCCGATGCGCCCATGAATTTGTTTTGTCCTCAAGGAGATTTGGTGAAAAAAGCGCCCTGAACATAGCAAAAAGGCTTATGGACTATGGCTTCCATCCTCCCACTATTTACTTTCCGCTAATAGTCCCCGAGGCTTTGATGATAGAGCCTACGGAAACAGAAAGCAAAGAAACGCTGGACAGATTTGTGCTAGCGCTTAAAAAGATAACAAGTGAACTAAAGGAAGATCCGGAGATAGTCAAGCAATCGCCGCTCTCGACGCCGGTTGGCAGGCTGGATGAAGTTGCTGCTGCGCGACGGCCAAATCTAAGATGGCGGCCTGTCCAAAAAGACAAACCAAAGTGGCAGTAAATGAAAAGAGCCCATAATGTATACAAATCTCAGAAACTTATTAGGATAATGCTAGAATATGATGAGAAAGAAAATACCATCAATTGGATTACAATTGCCGGAGACTTTTTCCTTTATCCAGAGGAAGCTTTGGAAACCCTCGAAGCAGGTTTAATTGGCACAAAACTGGAAAGAGAAACTCTCAAACAAGAGATAGACAAATGTCTCAAGAACTCTGAGGTGTATGGGTTTGATTCGACGTCTCTGACAGAGGCAATACTTGGTTGCAAGACATAAAATGAGCACGATAAGGTTCAGCAAAATAAGAGTATTGGAAACAGGATATAACAATGCGGCCCTCAACATGGCAATAGACGAAGCGCTAATAGAAAATATAGGCGATGCGCCGATTCTGAGAATATATGGGTGGCGGCCTACGGCTGTCTCGATTGGATATTTTCAGAGCATAAAAGAGGAAGTTGATCTCGAAAAGTGCAGCAAGATTGGAGTTGATGTTGTCAGAAGATTGACTGGTGGTGGAGCTGTGCTACATGAATTTGAGCTAACATACTCCTTCCTAACAAAACAATACCCTCAGAACATTATGGAATCATATAGGTGGATTTGCGAAGCCATCGTGATATCCATAAAGAGGCTAGGATTTGATGCCAGTTTTGTCCCGCTCAATGACATAGTTCTAAAGGGTAAGAAGGTCTCAGGGAGTGCTCAGACAAGGAGGAAGGGGGTGCTGCTGCAGCATGGCACTTTATTATTAGGAGTTGATGTAGACAAGATGTTTTACGTTCTAAAAGTTCCTTCTGAAAAGCTTAGAGGCAAGATAATCAAAGATGTAAAGGAAAGAGTAACCAGCCTATCAGGGACAACATTTGAGCAGATGGCATCGTCGCTAAAAACCAGTTTTGCTACAAAATTTGATGCCAAGCTCCTAGCCGACACCATGAGCACAGAAGAAATCAGTCGTGCCAGATGGCTAGCAGAACGAAAATACAGCAGCAGAGAGTGGAATCTTAGAAGATAGGCAATTTTATTGCTAACTATCACAAATCCCTATCTGTATGTATGATGCTATAATAATAGGCGCAGGACCTGGCGGCTACACATGTGCTATCAGAGCAGCGCAGCTGGGCGGCAAAGTTTGCATTGTTGAAAAAAATGGGCTTGGAGGCACATGCACGCAGAAGGGATGCATTCCGACAAAATATCTCCACTCTATAGGAGATATTATAAGAAAGTCTACTGCTGCAAGAAAGGACGGCTTAAAGGCAAATATTGAATTGAATTATGAAACAGTAAGGTCAAGAATGGCAGGGACAGTTAGCAGGCTTGCATCGGGTATCAAAACTCTCTTGGAAAGCAATAACATCGACATCATTCATGGCGAAGCTCATATTCCTTCTGGAAATAAAGTAATAGTGAATGACAACACTTTAGAAACAAAGAACATTGTTATTGCTACTGGAAGCTATCCTCTATGCTTACCTCACTATACGTTCGACAATAATATAATTTCAACAGACACAATTTTTGAACTTGAAAAATTGCCTAAATCAATTGTCGTTATAGGTGGTGGATACAGTGGCTGCGAATTTTCTGCCATCTTTAACTCTTTTGGATGTAAGGTATCCCTGATTGAAGCGCAGGAACACTTGATGCCTCTTCAAATTGAAGAGATAGGAAAGACTATTGAAAAGTATATGCGCTTGGACGGGATCAATGTAATGACGGGATCCACGGTTGAAAAGATCTTGGGGAACAGGGTGGTATTGGCCAGCGGACAGACTATTGAAGCAGAGAAGGTGTTAGTGTCCATAGGTCGCAGACCACGCATAAACGTTAGTGAATTGAGCAATTGTGGCGTAAAATTTAGCAATCGAGGAATACTTGTCAATAGGGAGATGCGCAGCACGGTTCAGAATATTTTTGCAATAGGAGATGTAACCGGCATTTTTGAACTTGCTCATGTCGCCTCAAAACAGGGAGAGATAGCAGCACAAAACATAATGGGAAAAGTAAGCGAGATGGATTATGGAACTGTACCTGCATGCGTCTTTACATATCCAGAGGTTGCATTCGTTGGTAATCTAGAAGGAAAGCGTGGAGAATTTCCACTTGTTGCAAGTGCAAAAGCAAATTGTCTCGGCGACACAAGGGGATCATTCAAGGTTTTTGAGAAAGACGGAATAATCGTAGGAGCCTTAATTATCGCACCACATGCAGGCGAGATGATCGGGGAAGCTGCTCTTGCTGTTAGAATGCACATGAAAACCCAAGATATATCTGGCACGATCCATGCCCACCCTACACTTCCCGAATCGCTGGTAGACGCAGCAAGAGACATTGACAGTGAAGCTATACATATTCCTTACAGGAACAAGAAGTAGAATGACTAGCCTACGACATACATAGTTTTGTTCTTGACAATTAAGAATTGAAATTATTATTATTATTACCTGCAAATATACACACAACATTTTAAACCATTAATGAAAATATGACACTATCCAGCAATGTCTGAAGAGAGTAGCTTTGGCACAGCTCCTGCCGTCGTCAAGCCGATATACTTTTTCGATGAGACCGACGGCGTAAATAAGATGCTGCTTGGTGGCAAAGGAGCCGGGCTTGCAGAAATGACAAGGCTTGGTCTGCCTGTACCACCTGGCTTCATAATAACTACTGAAATTTGCGAAAAATTTTATGAAGCAGGTAGACGTCTGCCAGATGGCTTGATGGATGAAGTGCGCAAGTCTATAAGGCGCCTGGAAGGTCTGACTGGAAAGAGGTTTGGCGACTGTGAAAATCCGCTCCTAGTGTCAGTCCGTTCTGGTGCTCCTGTCTCGATGCCGGGTATGATGGATACAATCCTTAACCTTGGCCTAAACGATGAGACAGTTGAGGGGCTTGCAAAGCAGAGCGGCAAGCCAGAATTTGCATGGGATACATATTGGCGGTTTATGCAGATGCTTGGCAAGATTATTCTAGGCATAGATGCTCGCAAGTTCGACGGCATAGTGGCTGGCAAGGATCTTTCTGACCTCAAGGTGCTCAAGACTATTGTAATGACATCCAAATCCCTATGCGAGGAGACTGGCAAGAAATTTCCAGCAGACCCGTACAAACAGCTAGAGCTTGCTATTGACGCAGTGTTTCGGTCATGGATGGGCAAGCGCGCAGTAGAATACCGGAAGCAGTACAACATCACACCAGACATGGCTGGGGGTACGGCCGTGACAATTGTTGCAATGGTATTTGGAAATATGGGCTCGGATAGCTGCACAGGCGTCGTGTTTACTCGCGACCCCGAAACAGGCGAAAAGCGGTTGTACGGCGAATACCTTGCAAATGCTCAGGGCGAAGATGTAGTTTCAGGTAAGACGACACCGAATCATATCGACATGCTTGTCAGTAAAATGCCTGTTGTATATAGGCATCTGCTCGAAGTTTCTCAAAAGCTTGAAAACCACTTTAAGGAGCCACAAGACGTCGAGTTTACGGTAGAAAAGGGGAGACTTTATATTCTTCAGACAAGGGCAGCCAAAATGAACGCAGTAGCAGCGGTCAAGACCTCTGTCGATCTCTACCGCGAGGGTCTCATAAGCAAGATTGCTGCGCTTGAGCGAATCAACCCCGAAGCGCTAGAGCAACTTTTGTATCGCAGGATAGATCAACATTTTAAACAAAAGCCTATTGCAATAGGAGTAGGTGCATCACCCGGTGCGGCAAGCGGCAATGCAGTATTTGACACAGCAACAGCAGAGGCACTTGGTAAAAAGGGGGAGAAGGTGATCCTTGTGAGGGAGGACACCAGACCAGATGATGTCCCTGCTTTCTTTCAGTCAGTCGGCATACTGACCAGCAGGGGTGGCAAGACTTCACACGCAGCCGTGGTCACACGAGGCATGGGGAAGCCATGCGTAGTCGGATGCTCGCAGATAGAGATCGATGCCGATGGCAAGAGCTTTAGTGTTAATGGGAAAAAAATGGTGACAGGAGGTCAGAAAATAACTATTGATGGCTCGACCGGCAGAATCTATGCAGGCGAGGTTCCAACAGTTGAGCCGGAAATTTCATTAGAGTTCAAGGAACTTTTGCAGTGGTCTTCGGAGATGAAGGGAATAAAGATAAGGGCAAATGCCGACACAGTGGAAAGCGCTGCACTTGCGCATAGGTATGGCGCAGAGGGGATTGGGCTTTGCAGAACCGAACGCATGTTCAACCATCACGACAGGATAGTGCAGTTTGTTAATATGATAATGGCAGAAGATGAGGATGAGCGAAGGCAAGCGTTGGCAGAACTAGAGCCCCTGCAAAGATCAGATTTCAAAGCTATCCTAAAGGAAATGAAAGGCCTTCCTGTTACAATAAGGCTTCTTGATCCGCCACTGCACGAATTCCTGCCAAGAGAAGAAGATCTTATGCAAAAGATATTTGAACTCAAGTCTGACGGCGGTAGTAGAAAGACTTCTGAAATAGCTCGTATAGAAAAAATACTTCACCGCGTACATGAGCTCTCAGAGATAAACCCGATGCTAGGGCACAGAGGGGTCAGGATGGGGATATCTTTTCCGGAGATCTACGAGACTCAAATAAGGTCGATATGTGAGGCGGCTGCGGATCTTACCAGGGAGGGCATGGCAGTCGAGCCACAAATAATGGTGCCGCAGATAGGGTTGGCAGAGGAGCTTGCGGTGGTAAGGCAGATCTTTGAATCAGTCAAGCGGGAAGTAGAGCATCGGCACAAGGTAAAATTAAAGATCAAGTTTGGCAGCATGATCGAAGTTGTTCGAGCATGCCTTGTAGCAGATGAGATTGCTCATCTTGTTGATTTTATTAGCTTTGGCACAAATGACCTGACACAAGCCACTTTCAGCTTTAGCAGGGAAGATGCTGAAGGCAAGTTCCTGCCATTTTACTTGGAAAACGGGATCGTGAGCGTAAATCCTTTTCAGAGCATTGATGCCAAAGGAGTTGGCAGGCTGATGAAGGTAGCTATTGACCTGTCAAGAGGCGTGAAAAGAGATATAGAGATTGGCATCTGCGGCGAGCATGGAGGTGATCCTAGGTCGATCGAATTTTCTAGTAACATTGGCATCGATTATGTCAGTGCCTCATCCCACAGGATCCCAATTGCGATACTGGCTGCAGCCCAGTCAGCCATAAAGCAAAACAAGCGCCTGCACCAGCATTCTATTATATAGCTTAAAATGTGGGGCTCAAACCTAAGGAAAGGGAGAGAGGGAAAATAGATGGAGACTTCAAGTGGAGACAGCTCAGTCGCATACGAATGCATGCGCTGTGGGACACGAGTAACGGTCGAAGAGCTTTCCAGGCTGCCGGAGATAAAATGTATATGCGGCTTTCGAGTATTTCGAAAATCAAGACCGCCGATAGTAAAGCAGCTTAAAGCTGTCTAGTTTTTCTTCTTCTTCTTCTTTTCTTCTTGTTCTTCTTGTTCTTCAGACACTCTCTTGTGATACGTATGAAACTTTTTGGCGTGATCGCGCATCTGTTCCATTCCTTCAAAGCTAGCATTGCACTGGTTGCACACGTACAGGCTCTGCTCATGCGCTAGCTGTTGGTGTTGCATCAGTTCTTCGATCTTCCTGAACTTCTGCCCACAGTTGTCACACTTGTGCCTTTCAAACATACAGGAGGATCTCTCACTTCTAGCCGTTAATATTGCTGTTGTTGTTGTTGTTACGTCGATCCCAGCACTTTCTACAGAGATTGCCGTCTATTTTCCAGGCCGGCTTTGGGTGGTAATAAAACAATCCTAGCTTGCAACTACAGATCGTGCAAAAGTTCAGCTTTTTGTTATAGTCTGCATCCTTTTTTTGATAGCATGATTTGCACAATAGTGTACCCGACTCCATTTCCCACTGCCATCGTGGCTTGTATCGGTCCTGATTATCAAGGAGTTCTTTTTTACATATCGCGCAAATATCAGGAACCTCCTCTTTCTGCTCAAGTATGAATTCTTCTTTTGTCTTTTCTACATGGCAGACGCCGCAGAGCATGCCCTCTATACCCCATTCTTCACTGGGTTTGTACTTGTGACGCCCAAGCTCTCTACCGCATACGGCGCAATTAACGACTTGTCTTTTGCCAAAGAGGTGCAAGTCAAATATTAGACACTTCAGGAATAAAAAAATGTATACCTCGTGCTTGAGCATAAGCACGAGAATATTATACAGTATCTGTTATGTGTAATGAGAATGCACAAAAAAGCGCTCATATTCTGTGATAATCAAAAAATGTAAAAAGAAAGCAATGCTTTTTAACTACCACATTGCTCTCAACGCTACAATGAACAAACCAGTTATAGCAGGTGTTGCTGCAGGTATTCTGCTGGCAGGCCTTATACTAGGCCCTCTGCCAGAATTTTTTAGCGCACAAGCGCAAGAAGAACAGACTGCCACCGGCGACGTAAAGAGAGTAACTTTAATTGCAAGCGAAGAAGATGTACAGGTAGCTCCAGACAACCCCTTACACCCCGGAGGTGTGATGTATAGAGCAATGGTCTTTAATGGAACAACTCCTGGACCAGTAATATCAGTCGATCAAGGGCAGACAATTGAATTTACAATGATAAACGAAGGCGATGTCATACATAGCATGGACTTCCATGCAGGTTACGGTCCATCCGCTGCTATTGGCGCAGGTGCTAGTGAATTCGGCTCTAACATTCAGCCTGGCGAGAGCGTAACATGGACATGGACTCCACCATATGCAGGTGTGTTCTACTACCACTGTGCCGCTGATGGCCTCAATGGCATATGGGAGCACATTGCGAATGGCATGTATGGCGGCATTGTAGTGCATCCAGAGAATGAGAGACCAGCTAAGGAGTTCTATATGGTCTTTGGCGAGATCTACAGCAATAATGTCGAAGGCCTCTTCACTCCAGCAAATGGCACAGGAAACCTAGACATTAACCAGATGGCTTTTGAAAGTCCAGACTTAACAATGACTAATGGCATGTCTTTTAAGTACGTTCCAGAGATAGGAGCACATGTCACGATACCCACAAACCCAGACGCCCAGGTATTCCAGGTCCAGCCAGGCGAGCTGACAAGATGGTACATAGTCAATGGAGGTCCAAATGATGGAGTAGCATTCCACTTCATATCTAGCATACTTAGTGTCCATGATGGCTCAGTGATGAATAGGTACGGAACCCAGGTATTGAATGACGAGAGTTGGTGGATACCTCCAGGCTCAGGTAGCGTAATTGAAGTCACCTTCCCAGAAGAGGGCATCTATGTTGGAGTAGATCATGCAATGGACGATGTGATCAAGGGCTCAGCTTTTGCAGTCCTAGCAACTCCCGACTCGACTCCAGATGATCACCCACCAGGAACGATGGTGCCTCCAAGAGGAAGCCCGATGGTATCTGGCCCAGCATTTACGGCTAACGTAACAGAAGCAGAAGAGGTACCTGCTGAGAACGCAACAGACATTGCTACAGTAGAGAATGCAACCTTGCCAGTGTTAGATGGTAACGTAACAGACACTAATGCAACAGACGTAGAAGCGGCAGCGCCAGAGACAGCTGAAGAGATTGGGGACACTAACGCAACAGACACAGGCGCAGCAGACACTAATGCAACAGAGGCAGGAGGAGGAGGAGAAGAAGCAGCAACAGGTACAGAGGATGCTACAGGGACAGGCGCTACTGGTGGCGAAGGTGGAGGTACCACAACCGGCGTTTCCATAGTCCCTGGCTCTTCCAGCCTGACTGATGATTCATACGATCCAAATCCAGCTCAAGTAAGCGTTGGTGGTACGGTAACATGGACAAACGATGACTCACAACCACACACCGCAACTTCAGGCGAAAATGTAACACCAGATGGCGTCTTTGACTCAGGCATAATGGGTCCAGCAGCAACATTTGAGCATACCTTTACAGAAGCAGGCGAGTATCCCTACTTCTGTCTACTGCATCCAAACATGGTTGGAACAGTCAGCGTGAGCTGACCTTCCACTCTTTCTTTCTTTTTTTAAGAAACTAGGAATCTTTTATGCTTATGCTTAAAACAAATTGAGAGATCTCTTAGAATTCTAATGCAATGCAAAATGCTTTAATAAAAGCGCCTACCTAGCTCCGGGTTGGGTTTAGATATAGCTTGAAGAAGATTGAAGCGATTGTTCCTGTTGCAAGGCTGGAAAGTGCTTTTGCAGCGCTGGGAGAATTGGACTTGGGAGGTTTTACCTATTATGACTCAAAAGGGCGCGGACAAATACCCCGCCCTGAAATTCATTCAGGAAGAGGCACAAGCACTTATCGGCCGGAATTTAATGTAAATTCAACAATTGTAGTTGTCACCAAGGATTCAATGGCGGACAGCGTAATCTCAAAGATCTTGGACAGCACAAGTTCAGGGCTTACTGGCGAAGGCAAGGTATTTGTCTCAGACGTAGACGAGGTGATCGATATCGGATCAAAGCAGCGCGGCGAAGGCGCGCTATAGCGAATCCAGATTCTTTTATCTTGTCATTAGATCTTCAATAGCCTGACTTAGGTTTAGGATGCCTCTTCTCTTTGCATATTCTTCTATCAGCTTCAGCTGGTCTGATGTAAAACAGATCGGCATAGTTCTTCTTTTTTCTGCCATAGCAAAAAAATACCGCTCTGCAAGATTATAACTCTTTCTCAAAAAAAGTGCTAATAATTTTCGGATCATGCCAAAAGCTATGCAATAATATATATGTATATGTTGTTGCTTTACCCAAATCGACTCCGATGACGACGACATGGATTGCGTGCGCGCATATACACTCATTCCTCATTTTTCCTGCTGCTATATGCCATACTCCTCCCTCTCTCTCTCTCTATAGGACAGTAGCAATAATGATGTGTTTCACTATAAGATGCTTAAAAGATAATTTCAAAGATAACAGCAAGAAGATTGTTAAAGGGCGGTGTCACCTACTTCCTTGCTTCCTATATCGTATGCTTCAGCAACATTATAAACAAAGACCTTGCCATCAGATGCAGAGCCAGTGCTCATAACCTTTAGCACGTCATCAATAATTTGCTTGGCTGTAGCGTCAGGCACCAGCACTTCAATTTTAGTGCGAAAACCAAACTCTGGAGTATACCGCATGACCCCTCGTCCAACTGAAACAGGCTCCCTTTTCGCCCTGCCCCTTCCCTTGATTTCATAGAATGACATACCACCTACCTGGTGCTTGTGCAGCAGTTCGTTGACATCAGTAAGGCGTTCGTGCGGAATAAGGATGTCCAGCCTCTTCATACTATATCCCCCCTATTATCAGGATATCGAGGTATTAAGGGTTAGTAAAAACTATCGAAATTATCAGCATAACATAACTTTTTTATTCCTATGTTGCAGATGTGCCGCTTTCAAACTGCCTGTGATGCACGAGATCCTGCTGATTTTGAAATGCCTTACCGCAATTGTCGCAGATGAAATTTGACATAGCAGTTGGAGTGACCTCAGGGTAATCTTTGCGTTCCTCTCTATCGCTAATAGCCTCCCGGTCTTTGATGCTAGCATCAGCATCCGTTTGGCGGATCCTAACATCGGGGCTTTCGCGTTTATTGTTAGTTATCTGGTAATCCTTTTTCTTGGAGGGGATATTTTCTTCAAATGCCTTTTGCACATGATACTGATCGCGAAACTCAATATAGCCATCAAGGCTTTCAAAAAGCGCGACAATATCATCTTGTTCTTCACCACCATCAGGGGTATTGATGCTTTTGACATGATCGATGATGTTGTGCTTGAATGCCGGAAATGTAAGGCCTGCAAGCTGTACTACAGCGCGATTTACAAAATCAGGGTTTCTTGCAGCTCTTTCTACAGCACGATTGATCCGCGTTGTATCGTAAGCAGGCACATGCTTTGCTG
>JALYGW010000086.1 GCA_030776915.1 Thermoproteota archaeon | reverse complement strand
CCTCTAACGTGGTGCCGTAAGCCTCTATAACGGCATCTGTCATATGATCGAGGAATCGGTAGCCGCCTGCCAATATAACGATGAATAAATGACGACTATTTATTGCGTTATTCCTTGCCAAAATATCGCAAAATCTAAATGTTAACGCACCGCTGGCTAGTAGTGTGGCAAGGTTAGAGCTTCCCCGAGGCATGAGGGATCTTGATCCTGAAGACTATGCTAACATAAATTATGTCCGTGATAGGTTCTTTGAAATTGCGGGGCTGTTCAACTTCCAACTCACAGAACCATCTCCTCTTGAAATGCTTGCTACGCTAGAGGCAAAGAGTGGTGCTGCGATCTCAAACGAAATCTACGCTTTCAAAGACAAGGGAGGCAGGGATGTCGCCCTTCGTTTTGACCTTACTATCGGTCTAACGCGATATGTTGAGTCAAGGCGCGATCTCAAAATGCCAGTCAAGCTGGCTTCATTTGCAGGCGTGTGGCGCTATGATGAGCCCCAAGCCGAGCGCTACCGCTACTTCCATCAGTGGGATATCGAAGTGTATGGCCCAACCAGCCAAGAATCAGATGCTGAAGTAATTGAATTTGTTTACACGTTTTTCAGAACACTGGGACTAAAGGTAGCAATCGAGATAAACGACAGGCAGCTTCTTGAGCAGTACATCAGAAAAAACCTTGGCATTTCTAACGAAGAGGTGATGCTTGAAATGTTTCGTGCAGTAGACAAGGTGCCAAAAAAGGGTGCGCAGGCCGTACTTGCAGAATACAAGGACAAAATAGAGCCTGCAAAAATGCAGGCACTGATAGAACTGTCAAAACTAAAGGGCAATGTAAACGAAGTTGCCCGCAAGGCTGACGTAACGGGGCTTGACAGCTGGCAGCAGTTAGTCAGCCTGATGGACTCACTCAACGCAAAGAAGGTAGAAGGAGCGCGCATTAACCTTGGCATAGTGCGAGGGCTTGACTATTATTCTGGAGTAGTTTTTGAAGCATTTGACCAAGCCAGTGATTCTGGGGCACTCGTTGGTGGAGGAAGATATAACAGACTCACCGAAGCGTTTGGAAGAAAAGATATTGGAGCCACCGGTGTTGCTGGAGGAGTGGAGCGGATAGTGACGGCCCTTAAGAGGCATGGCATATTGAAACAATCCTCAAAACCTCTTGTATATGTCGCAAATGCAACTGAAGATCTCAGAGCAAAGGCGCTTGAGCTAGTTTCATCTCTACGCACAAGTGGCATAGCAGTCGATTACGACATGCTTGGAAGGACACTTAGAAAGCAGCTAGAATATGCTTCTAATAAAGGCGCTTCGTTTGTAGTAATTGTAGCACCGAATGAAATTGCCACAGGTCAAGTAATCCTCAGATCTATGAAGGATGGAACTGAAAGCAAAAACTATGTAGACAGTTTGAAAGAAACGCTCAGTAAGATGCTTAGAGTTTGATAGTAGCCACGCTCTTCATTTTGACCATGCCATTTGGCTTTTTTTCGTATACCACTCTGACTATAAGGTCCGGAGGATCATAGGTTATGTATATGTCCCCCGTCCTCAGCTGCTGTACGTCGTAGTTAATCTCAATTCTGTCCTGATGAATCCCATTCTCTGTAAGTCTTTCTCTTGCCCGGGTCACAAGCTCTTGATCGGAAGAGTTTGGAGTCAGAAATGCTTTAGCGTCTGGAGCATTTGCCAAATAATCCCTCAAGTTTGTGCTTTGCAATAATAAGAGTCAGGGAGGGAATTACTATTAATGTTTCCCGTGTCTTGGAAGAATAATAATATCATGATATGGCTCCAGTTTACATGCCATATCGAGCACTTAGCGGTAGTGGCAATTCGATAGACATTGCAAGAAAAACAATAATTAATTCTACAATAATTGGTATATAGATTTTGATGCAGCCCTATTTTTCAACAATTTGTTAAGCTTAAGTTCTATTACATTGCCTGAGAATAACATGTCGATCTCTTATAGAAGCTTGTGCCGTGTTACTTGCTCGAACGGCGGGTCTATATCATTAGGCCTGCGCAACTCCTGAGCGCTCATGACAACGTCCTTAGCAATTGGGTACTATACCCAAAAAACATGGGCAAAATAAAATTGCAGCATATACATAGAGGCTTCTTTTTGAATTACGACAAGTATAAAGATCTGAGATCTTATCAGGTTATTGTCCAGACCATTCTTTGTCACGACTGGCATACAACTTCTTCAAATCAAGACTTTCGTTGTAGAGCGATGTAGACATTTCGATCAAAATGTCTAAACATACACTAACATAATTCTTTCGTCCATCTGTCATATTGCTCGGATTTACTATGGTCCTTTGGAAGAAGAATGGACCTCTCTCTTTTCTCCTGCTTGACTAATACATAGTGACCACGACAGTCATCAGGTAAAAATGTTTAGCGCTCTTATTTTTCCTTCTCATGTTCTTTATCACAATTTTTCTGTGGGTGACCCTTCCTTTGTTTTTGTGCTACTACGCTATGAAGAGTATCATGAATCATATTTAGTATTATGGTTGCTTGCTTACAACGGTTAATTGCTTTTTGCTTTGTTGCAACTAACTACAGGAGTTCAAGGTATATATGAGAAT
>JALYGW010000085.1 GCA_030776915.1 Thermoproteota archaeon | reverse complement strand
AAAGTCAAAGTTGATGACAATATCTACACCACAATTTAACTTTGACCATTCTGGGCAAAATGCCTATGTGTCAACTGTTGAATATAAGGGTCCCTGAGGATATCATAGAGGAAGCAACTAGCGCAGATGGACCAGAGGTTTCATCTGAAGAAGAAGTAACAGCACAAGATGACGTAGATGGTACCGCAACACTAGATGAGAATAATATTCTCACACAAGACGATGTTGGAGGCAGCATTACAATAATTTGTGACCCACCTTCTGGTTCTACATTTCTAATAGGTAGTACAGAAATACAGTGCATAGCTACCGACGAAGCTGGCAATACAGGTACTGCGTCATTTATGATTACAGTAGCAATAACTTGTGAAGGAGAAATTGCCACCATTGTTGGTACTTCTGGCGATGACGAGATAGAAACTGAAGGATGGGCCGGGTCGGAGTTGAACCAACGACCCCCGCCATGTCAAGGCGGTATCCTAACCAGGCTAGACCACCGGCCCAATATACAATGAAAAAATTTGTTACCCAAATATATGTTGTAGATCGTCTTTACGTGCAAACTACCTAACTCTTTACCTTAATCTACAAAGGTGACATTATAGCACCTACTGAAATTAAGTAATGAAGGTATACAATGAGGCAATCGAAACCTATGAGGAAATGTGCTGCGCATGCTAGAGCTGGATTCGGAAGTATTCAGTGAGAAAAGTATATGATCACCAGGAAAGGCACCTTGACCATATCAATAGCACTGATGAGACAGTAAAATAAAGATCAGCGTGAATATGTTAGCTGTCCATTAAGAAGGGATAAGGTTAAGAGCCACCATAGTGGCGCTTATTCTGCATTTGGACGGAGAATCCTTTCGGATAATCCAAGGTAACGCTCACCAAATAATCAAGTGTCTAACTGGCATGAAATTTCGCGCAGTCATAACTTCTCCTCCATATTATCGCCACAGGCATTACGGAAGAGACAATCACGAAATCGGCAGGGAGCAGACTGCAGAAGAATATCTCCATTCGCTGACGCATGTATTTGCTTCATGTAGGGATCTGCTTACGGAGGATGGCAGCCTCTGGATTGTAATAGGCGACGCACGCAGGCAGCATGAAAAGCTGCGGCTCCCCCACCGTCTTGCAGATATGCTCGTTCAATCTGGCTACGTCTTCCGCGAAGACATCATCTGGTATAAGAAAAACAATCTCAGCAGCAGCACCCGAAACAACTTTTCGCAGGCTTACGAATATGTCCTGTTCTTTTCAAAGAACCGGCGCTCGTATGCAAACCTTGATGCCGTACGAGTGTTGGGCAACGAGGCAGCTGAAGGTCGTAACAAGGAGCCGCCTCCCAACATGGTTCAGCATATGCCTAAAGATCCAGACAAAAACGAGATCATGCGCATATCCAACATCATTCATAATGCGTCTCCTCTGACTCCGCTTTCACAGCTTCCAATGACATCAGAGATAGCCAGAGCCTACGGATACGATCCGGAAAAGTTTTGCCCAACCTGCTATCGCAAGTTCAAACGACATGCGACGCGCCGAAGGATAGGTGATCACAAGCACTATCCAATATTTGCTGTTTGCAACCCTCGTGGCAAGAACCCATCAAATGTATGGGAGATTCCCACAAGAGCACACTATGGGAACGAGCACTTTGCAATATTTCCAGAAGAGCTGGTCAATATCATTGTCCGGTTCGCAACTGAGATAGGCGATTATGTGCTTGATCCATTTGCTGGCAGGGGGACGACCGGCATAGTGGCAACATTGCTTAGCCGCAAGTTTCTGGGAATTGACCTCTACAAAGAAAATGTGGACAGAGCAAACAGCAATATCAGCAGAGGGTACAGCCTACAACTAGTTTGATGTGATTTGCGCCCACCAATAGGCAGTATTGATGTGCGACTTACATTTGAGTGTCACCAAGAAATAATCTTTTCAAGAGAAGGGATCCGCCGCTCTCCATAAAGAATGAAGTACGAAATGATGCGGCGTTTTGCTCAGGATTTTAATCCAGCATGATATATACTAAACCCGCCTATGTTGAGCTACTATAGGTGCGGAAATTTTTGATAAAGACAGCGTGGCTAGAGAGAACTTACTTTGAACAGTTGTTTTTTGTACTATTGCTTGCTTGCTCGCTCGCTACCTCTGTACTGTCCAGATCCGGACGTTTCGAGTAAGGTCAGGGCTCAAGGATTAAGCAGCGGTGAATCATCGTGAAGACAATATATAATCGAAGATTAAATGATAATATTCATCCAGTGGGCAAAAGGTTGAAGTTTGAACCTACCGTCAGCGGGCGGGAAAACTGCGGTTGCCGCATTCATAGCAACTGTTGTTTGTTTTTTAGCATGCAGTATCACAATTTAGCACGATACCTCTTTATCACACTTGCTTTTGCAGGGCTCCTTTCGACTGGATGGTTTGGAATACCTCTTATCCCGCAGTACCTTGTCTACAATGAAGTTGATATACTAGCCGGCATTTTCACGTTATTTAGCTTTCTTGGCACCATATGGGGCGTGATGGCGTACCGAGAATTTACGAAGTCTATCGAAACAGTGATAGAGGCAAGAATGGCCGCCCGCAAGTTAGATCCTATGATAGGCGAATATGAATACAAATCCTACAATACAATCACAAAGGAATACGAATCAGGCTTTGTCCCTTCCGGTCCGGTTGATTTCTGGGACAAAGAAACACAAGTGCCTGCATGGATGGAAAAGGGCAAGTACTGGCACATCCTCTTAAGCCTCAAAGGTGGAAGCAGAGAGATCAAACTCAAGGTGGTCAAGGACAGCGACTTGCCGTTTCACACCGGCACAAGAAATGTCGCGGTGACTGCAAGAAAGACTACTCTAGGTGAAGAAAAGAGATCACGCCGACAAGTCTACATTGTAAAGATCCCTCAATGGCTTGTCATGAACACAGAGCGGAATCGGTTTGCTGACGTCACTCCTGGTGAACAGTTGGGTGAGCTTGTTGCCGATCTCAACAAAAAGATTGTAGCAGCATCTGACGAGGTAGCTGATTGGGAGAGACAGAGGATTAGATACCCATGGAGGGGCATGACC
>JALYGW010000084.1 GCA_030776915.1 Thermoproteota archaeon | reverse complement strand
TTCTGACTTCATATGCTCCCTAAGCGACTCAACAGTGTCAAACGACTGACCACATTCCTTGCACCTTAATATTTCACTTGAAGGCACACAGTATCATAGACGACAAGATTTAAAAATGTCCACGTTTGCAAGCACGGATATATTTTACTGTCCTATTTCCCAATATTCTCTAGGGTAAATAAAGACATCACACCTACCGTATACGTCAGCCATAGACTATCAATATGATTGGCAGCTCTTAAATCTTGATGCATTACAGTATCAGCATTGCTTCAACAATTCTTGCTACAAGGTGGGACAGAAATAGCAGTAGTCGCTGCTTCAGTGATAATTGGTCTGCTCATGCTGTGGATAATTGTTTCAGTACCCGTATGGATAGCGGCCAAGATCCTCACGCGCGGAAGAGTTAAATTTAGCCGGGCAATGCTGGTGACAGCTCTTGGTCCCATAATATACGCTATAGTGTTTTTCGTCTTTGCTGCTTTACTTACTGCAATAGTTGGAGATCCGACCGTGCCCCTCATAATAGGGTTTATTGTGGCCTTCCTTGCTTGGATAGGCGTATTTAAAAAGGGATTTGATACTGGATGGCTCAGAGCACTTGGCATAGCTATCCTTGCTATCATAGTGTTTGCAGTAATTGGATTAATAATCAGCCTCATAATACAGTTAATAGTTCCTGAAGCTCCACCAATAACACCAATACCACCGATCCCGCTCCAGCAGGTCTAGACCTGCCTGCGGTAATTGAATTCTCGTTCAGCCCACTCTACAAGAGTTAGCAGATCCTTGGCCATATAGTCTGAACTCTCTTCTGCAACTAGCTGCAGCTGTTGCGTTGTGACTGCTATAATGCGGAGCTCACCTTTGATCTTCGCCCTCATATCCTTAGCGGTGGACGATAGGAATCGAAGTGAGCCTTCACCGGATGAAAATATACATACAAGCATCAGGCCATGCTTGTCACTCCACAAACGTAACAAGTAACGCTGAAAGTCGATATCAAAGAAAGGGTCAATTTGTTCGCTAACATCTCCAATATAAGATGAATTCCATCCTCGAGCCAACAATGCCACAGCCGTGCTTTTAGCTATATGGACTCTATCTTCAGAACCAGCCACGCATACGGCATGAGCATTTGCCTTTTGCTCTGTAGACCGGACATTGAACTTGACCAAATCAATGAGTTCCATCATCAGATTCCACAAAAAAGTCCGTTCTGTCTTGTTTAGTCTCCCTCTACTGTACAACTCGCCTATGGTATTAACTGCAGGCAATACGACATCTGTCATGACTCTTACTTGGTCGACATTGGAGTTCATGACGCTCAGTAAGATTCTCCGGGCATGGTCTTCGTCACCAGCCAGAATTGTGCTTATCAGCTTTTGCTGAACCTGAATATAGCTGATCGGGAATTCAATATCCCCCACTCCAATTTGTACAAACCACATGTTTACATTACCTATCCTTTTCTTTTTGAGAAGACCCATAGCATGCATAACATCAAGATATTTCGTAATAGTCATCCTGTTGATGCCAATTCGATCCGCAAGTTCTACGCCTGATAGTCCTGTGCCTCCGGCGCTTTGTAAGACATCAATTATCTTGCGCTTGATCTCGTCAAGTGTATAGCGCCGGTACATAAGTTATCTGATATTATGCAAAATAAAACCCTTTTTAGCGGTGCTTTTTCTTTGCCAGCTTCCTTGAATTTGATATCAAATCAGTAAGTGCATTGAAGGCTTTTCCGACCTGCTCCATCTTTACGAGTACTATGGTGTCAGTGTAACAACTTACGGTATCCTCAATGTTTATGTGTCTCCTAGCAAGCTGGTTATAGAAAGCTATAGCACAACCTGGCGTCTTGATAATATCTTCTGGACTCTGTACAATAATAGCTGCTAGGCCGTTTTCAATCTCAAGAATATCGTCATAGGCAAACATCGCTTTGACATCTTGAAGCAAAAGATCATCGAAGACAAGCGTAATTGACATTATACTTTCTGATATGCTGATAAAATTGCCGACACTCTGGATCATTGCTTTAGCAACCTTTTCGATCGTCTTTTTGCTCTTCTTTGCTGAGACCTTTGCTACATCTGTGTTGACTGTTATCGTACTGGCTGCCAATATTGATGCAATAGGCTTTTGCGGTACATCATAATCATGCCTTGACCGCTTGAGGGCGGTTATGATGCTCTCTATACTGGTATCTTTGCTAAGCGTGTGGTCCATCTGCGGCTTAATAATACGGGCAAGAGCGCTAATATTGCAGTAATCACGCTGGAGGGAGTCCTGAAATGACAGATCGCTGCTCACTATCTCTCTAACTGCCTCAGTTATCGATCTTCGATTGCTGGCCAACATGGGTCAATATCACCTTAATTTAGGTCGTTCCTGACCAAAAAATATAAATGTAATGCTTGGAACGCACTCGCATGTAATTGGGCAATAATGACAAAGTCATATTGGCTTACTCGGGCGGATTAGATACTTCTGTTTGTATAAGATATCTTCAGATATTGCACAATTTGGATGTGATAACAGCCACTGTCGACTGTGGTCAGCACGACGACTTTAAGGAGATTGAAAGAAAGGCGGAAGCGATAGGCGCAATAAAACATGTTTACGTTGATGCCCGTGAAGAGTTTACCCGCGACTTCATAGTGCCAAGCATCAAGGCTAATGGCCTATATCAAGATAAGTACCCGCTTGCAACTGCGCTCGCTCGCCCACTAATTGCTGCAAAAGCAGTTGAAATCGCAAAGAAGGAAGGCGCAACTGCAGTAGCCCACGGCTGCACAGGTAAAGGTAACGACCAGATTAGGTTCGATGTCACAATGCGTGCACTTGACCCAAATCTCAAAATCATTGCTCCAATAAGAGACCTCAACCTGACACGCGACCTCGAATTATCCTTTGCAAAAGAGCAGAACATACCAATAAGCTCTGAGGCAAAGAAATACAGTATTGACATCAACCTCTGGGGAAGAGCTTTAGAAGGCGGCAAATTAGAGGAAGCTGACTTTGAACCGCCTCGAGAGGCTTTTGAATTTATCAATTTTCAGAATGACAAGGCTGGTTATATGGAAATCGAATTCGATGAGGGCATGCCTGTAGGAGTGGATGGTGAACATCTCTCTCTCATTGACCTTATCCAGTACGTCAATGACAAGGCTGGTGGACATGGCGTAGGTATTGTCGACCACATTGAAGACCGCGTAGTGGGAATTAAATCGCGAGAAGTGTACGAAGCCCCGGCTGCCGTGGCGATAATTGAGGCCCACAAAGACCTAGAAAAAATGGTACTTACAAAGCATGAGCTTGCATTCAAGCAGATAGTCGACAATCAGTGGAGCTGGCTTGCATACTCTGGCCTATGGCAGGATCCTTTGCGCGCAGACTTGGATAAGTTTATAGATGCGACACAAAATCGTGTTTCAGGAAAAGTTAGGCTAAAGATGGAAAAGGGATCGCTTAGAGTGGTTGGCAGGGAATCAGAATATTCTTTATACAGAAATGATCTGGCAACATATGCCACCGGTTCGACTTTTGACCAGAGTCTCGCAAAGGGGTTCGTAGAGCTTTGGGGGTTGCAGTCCGTCATCGCTAATTCCGTGACCGCCGGCATAGCTATAGATAAAAAAAACAAAAAGGAGGTTGAAAATGAAATCAAAAATTGAATGCCAAGAATGCGGAGCTGAAATCAGCATTCCAGAAG
>JALYGW010000083.1 GCA_030776915.1 Thermoproteota archaeon | reverse complement strand
ATGCCAATAGATCCAGACTTTCCAAAAAATAATCAGCCAATTGGCAAGCACCAGCACACAGACGGGGAGCATTTTCATTTTGTATGGGGGCCTGGGGCATCCAAAGAGGCTTTAGAGAACGAAGAGGTCAAATCTGCATATCAAACAAGAGGAGAAGAAATGGTTCCTCTAGGCGTTCATGGGACAATGGTAGCTGTAGACTGGGACTCTTGTGTTGCTGATGGTGCATGCATCGAAGCATGTCCGGTGCAGGTATTTCAGTGGTACAGAACAGAGAATGATGTTCCTGCAGTTCAGGTGGCAAATGCTACAAGCGCAGGTACAGGCAGCGGAGTCAAAGAAGAACGCAAAGACTATACAGACAAGGCGGATCCAATCAGAGAGCATGATTGTATATGGTGCATGGCTTGTGTTTCAGTGTGTCCTCCACAGGCAATCAAGGTCGACCAGGCAAATCTAGAGTTTCATGAAAAGGCCGCTGGCACATTTAATGAAGCCTTGTCTAAAGGTAGTGCACCTCCGCCACATGCGCACTAGGATCTAACACCTGGGAGTGTTGTTAGAAGCATTGTCACGGAAGTACATATGAGCAAATTTGCGAGGACTGACTTTAGCCTAAAGCGTCTAGTCGACAACTCCTACAAGGCTATAGATAAGGGTGTCTATGAAACAAAGCAATTATTCACCCATGATGCTATAAGCCTTAGAGAAGCGATCACCTTATGCGCTCACGCTCCTCTTGTTACCGAGATAAAGTTCTCCTCGCCATCTCAAGGAAAGATAAGAAGTAAGACAGAGCCGGCAATGATTGCAAAGACAATGCTTGATTCGGGAGCAATTGGGATATCGGTGCTGACTCAACCTTCATTGTTCGATGGCTCAATTGAATATTTGGCGACCATTAGAAAAGCACTGCCGAGAATTCCGCTACTGATGAAAGACATCACTGTAAGCACTGTCCAGATAGATGCAGGTAAGAAAGTAGGTGCAGATTGTGTGCTGCTTATCAAAGCCATCTTTGACCATGACCTAGCCGAAGACGGTATGGAGAAACTTTTAGAACATGCAAAAAATAGAGGCCTTGAAGTGCTAGTTGAAGTTCATACCGAACAAGAATTTGGAGAAGTACTCAAAGCAAAACACGATTTAGTCGGCATCAACAACCGCAACCTTGACAACCTGCATGTAGACATTACAAACACCGAAAAGCTGCTGAAAAGGTACAACAAGGGCAAGAGTATCATAATTAGCGAGAGTGGCATCAGCACTCCGGAAGATATACAATTCTTGAAGGGAGCCGGAGCAGACGCTTTTTTAGTGGGGACAAGTATAATGCAAACACCCTATATTGGTACCAAGATCTCCGAATTGTATTATGCATTATAGAATTAATTAGACATCCCTTAAAATACCTCCTTGAATACTACATGATTCATATTTGTTAAGTAGCTATCCAATAGGTGGTAAATTTGGAAAGTACGGAGGTAAATACATACCCGAAACATTAGCTCCAGCAATCGAGGAGCTAGAATCCGCCTACAAGAAATATAAGAACGACCCCGACTTTCAGAATGAACTTTCTTATTATCTCACTGAATATGCTGGCAGGCCTACACCACTTTACTTTGCCAAGAACTTAACAAAACAAGTAGGTGGCGCCAAGATATATCTAAAGCGTGAAGATCTTTTGCATGGTGGAGCCCACAAAACCAACAACACACTTGGGCAGGCGCTCTTGGCAAAAAAGATGGGTAAAAAAAGGATAATTGCTGAAACTGGTGCTGGCCAACACGGTGTTGGCACAGCCATAGCATGTGCAGTACTTGGTCTTTCTGCAGAAATATTTATGGGAGCTAAGGACTTTGAGCGACAAAAGCTGAACGTATTTAGGATGGAACTATTGGGAGCAAAGGTTTATCCTGTCGAGTCAGGCAGCAAGACCCTAAAAGATGCAATAAATGAGGCAATCCGTGACTGGATAGCCAACGTAAAGACAACGTACTACCTTATTGGCTCAGCCGTAGGCCCTCATCCTTATCCGATGATGGTCAGGGACTTTCAAACTGTGATTGGGAGAGAAATAAAACAACAGATTGGGGAAATCGAAGGAACTATGCCCAATGCTGTTGTTGCATGTGTTGGTGGAGGAAGCAACGCTATAGGCTCATTCTATACATTTCTTGATAATAAGGACGTGGTGCTATATGGTGTAGAAGCAGGAGGCAAAGGAATCAAGTCGGGAAAGCACTCAGCTAGTCTCGCAGCTGGCTCGGAAGGCATTCTACATGGCATGTTCACCTGTCTATTGCAGGATGAGTGTGGACAAGTCGTTGAAACCCATAGTATATCTGCGGGACTTGACTATCCTGGCGTCGGACCAGAGCATGCAATGCTCAAAGAGCTCAAACGTGCACGATATGCTGCATCTACAGACCGGGAGGCTATTGAAGCATTTGTTGCGTTGTCTAGATTTGAAGGAATAATCCCTGCTCTGGAGCCATCACATGCAATTTCATATGCAATGAAGCTTGCAGAGAAAATGAAAAAGGACGACATTATAGTAGTCACCGTTTCTGGTCGAGGAGACAAGGATGTGGAAATAGTCCAAGATTATCTCAAAAAGAACAATAGAAAGAAAAAGACGAAGAAGCATGCAAAATAGAATTGCCGAAAAATTCCGTGAGATGGCAGAAAAACGCGAAAGTGCTCTTATTTGCTATGTAGTTGCAGGGTACCCCGACACTAGAACTTCAAAGCAGGTGATCAACGCTTTGGTGAAGGGTGGCGCCGACATTATCGAAGTAGGGATACCTTTTTCAGATCCGATAGCTGACGGCCCAACTATACAAGCAGCCTCATACTCTGCGCTAAGGAAAGGTATGACTCCAAATAAGGCTCTCCAATTAGTAAGAAGTGTAAGAAAGCTGCACCCAAATCTTCCCTTGCTTGCAATGACCTATTCGAACATCCTTGTCAGGGCAGGCATGGAAAAATTCATGTCTGAGTCCAAGCAATGTGGACTCGACGGGTTCATATTCCCAGACATGCCTGTTGAGGAGGCAGACATGTATTCGTTAACTGCTTCAAAGCTTAACCTTGCTACTGTATTCCTTGTATCGCCAAACACACCAGAGACAAAGCTGCGTAAAATTGTTGCCAGCACTACAGGGTTCCTATATGTTGTATCAGTTTATGGCATAACTGGTGCCCGCAATTCCTTTCAGAAATACACTATGAACACAATTAGAGCAGTTAAGCAGGTTTCTGGAGCAAAAGTCCCTGTGGCAGTAGGGTTTGGAATAAGCACACCAGCACACGTTAAATCTATGATAGCTGCTGGTGCAGAGGCAGTTATTATAGGCAGTGCAGTCATTGACAAAATATCCTATGGGTCACGTAAAAAGATGCTCCGAGATCTGCAGAATTTTGCAAGGTCTATGAAAACGGCCTGCAAAAACGAGTAGGAAAAAATACATTAACACAAGCTGCAAGAAACTATGCAATGAATGAGAGAGAGCTCAAATCGCTATTTTGTAGCTCGCTAAGATCGAATCATGTCAAGAACAATGATCTTATACCAACGTCCGAAATAAGGATAGTTGAAGAGGCGCACTGCCGCAGCTTTGACCTTTTGATAGCAGCAGTGACCAAGGAACCTGATAGTACACTTGATTCTGGTCAGTACAACAACATCCTTGTACGGACACAGTTGCTTAAACAATATGCTCGCCATGAAAAATGCAGAATTGATTGCATCCGATTTTATCCTGTCGAAATCAAGTCAGACGATGACGTATTAGACGAGCGCCTGCCAAAGCAGATAATAGACGCAATATTGGCCTTTGGGCTGTCAATACTGGTGCTTGACAAAAACCATTCAAAACTAGCCCGCGGTCTTGGCAAATTCTTGCCGACCACTCTGATATGCTATACGGGCATCGAGGACCACTTTGAAGTGGCTACAAGGTTCGATCATATTATTTCAAGCGGTGTTCTCAATCTTAAAAAGACCATCTTGGCTAAGGCACTAGAGGGCAGCAGTAATATGGGCAGTAAAGCCTATAGCCGGCTTGTTGCGCTAGAGCGCATATTTCAAAAAATCATCTTCAATCAGCTCTATTTTGAAAATCTAGGCATGACTGAACAAGAATTAGAATTTTTACAAATGATAACAGGTATTAGGCCACCGTCCTCGTCGTACCAAGAAATGAGAAAATTATCAAAGCTAATAAAAGAAACAGCAAATGCAAAGATGACAGAATATATGTAGTAGTCCTTAATTTTACAGCCATTCCATTTAACTATAATTAGTCTTTAATTAGGTCTTAGAGTACATTCATACTATCCGTTATTATTTGATGTGTTTGACTATTACTCAAATGAGTCTTCTAATAGAAGAGGAAGAAAAAATAGAGGGAGTGCCGGTGTGTGGTGCAAACCTGTCGTCACCAGTAGTCGACGCTGCGTACTACATTGATGAAATCCACTACAGTGTAGGAAACAGGATGTACATTGAGAATGCAGACTAGAAAGAACAACCCCCAAATTCCTGACATAGATGAAGAGCGGGACATAGAGTTAGAGAACATAATAGGAAACCTGATGATAGCGCAATATCAAGTTGATAAGTTGCGCTCTAGGCTGAGCGAGCGTGTCGGAGGATACGGCTCTGCAGGCAACAAGAAGGCGTCTGCACACATTTTCAAACACAACGAAAAATGGTATAAGTTAACAATTCGAGTCGATGAGATGGCAATAAGTCAACGCGAGATATCTGATGATATCAAATAACGCTCGACTACCAGCACACCAAATTTTTTTTTCTTAAAAAGGGAGCACGATCCCTGAATTGTCGCGTGAATAGTGTATAAAATTCAGCGGCACCTGTAGCTTTATGCCACCGCGTTCCACAATGACTTCGATTTCATCAAGTGAATCCGATGCTTCGGTGCCCTCTAGTTTCTTTATGATTACATGAATTGATTCATGAGAAATAAGGGGCTCCATGAAAGGCTCTGCGATCTTGAGAAAGTTGTTAATACCTTCCCTTGCTTCTTGCTCGGACTGTACAATTAGCATAGTCTGGTTATGATATGTAAAATATCCCACTATTGAACCGTCAACAGAACAAGCAAATGCAAAATCGTTTATCCCCATGTTATGATCTATTTAGTTACTTGGATGTCGAGCAAATCAAATTAATCTTTATCACTATAAAGAAGCTTCAATTCTTCAAAGCTAAGCTTTGATCCTGTTTGCAGCTTTTTCTTTGCTTCTTCCTTCACTCTGAAAAGGGCGTCACTTTGCTCGACATAGCCGTATTCCTTTCTCTGCTTTAGCCTCATCTCAGACATTGAATCAAGCCGTGCATTGATTGCATCAAACTGCTTTGCGATGCTGTCGTACCTTGTGAGGTAAGATTGATGCGCCGAGGTTAGCTTTCTTTTTGAATCATATAAGTTATCCAGTGCGACATTTATCTTAGATATCTTGCTTCGAAGCGAGTTGCGCTCTTCATTTAGCTGCTTTATGGCATTATTGATTTTAGCAGACTCCTGAGTCAGCTGGGAGAATTGCTCTCTTATGGTACGCGTAGCCTTGATTGCCTCTAACTTCATTGTGGCGTCCTTTATCCGAGATAAAATCTCGTTCCTTTCACGGTCGCTCTTGTGGTTCTTGGCAACTATTATATCTTGATTCTTTTGCACTATGGCCTGTAAAACCTCCTCCTTTTCTAAAGGAAGTCGAGCCTCCATCAGCGAAAGAAAGTTCCTTGATTGTGATAGTTTTTCGCTTACTGACAATAGTTGAGAGTTATGACTAT
>JALYGW010000082.1 GCA_030776915.1 Thermoproteota archaeon | reverse complement strand
CGACAAGGATGACAGCACCATAAGGGAGGAGAGACGGGTTATCTCATTTGATGCTCCAAGAACGTCTCCCGATATGCCGCCAAAGCTCTTGCTAGAAACATACTTCAGGAGCTGTGCAATGATAAGTGAAATGGCCAGTGCAGCAAAGCCGGCATAGCTGCTGGCAAACCCTACAATTGCAACCATAATGCCAGTGGCCGCAAGCATCTTGTGCCTGTCCTTCATTGTGGCAATGAAAGGCGAGCTAAAGCCCTCCCACGCAGACACGCCCCTGTTGGCAAGGAGCACCATCACATACTTTGCTATCACCTCAGCAGTTATGATGCTAGTAAAAATCGCCAGGCCGGACCCAAAGCCGATATTGAATACAATTATCATGCCTACAAAATACATCACAAGCACCGCCACTCCTGCTGAGCCAACTGCAGGATCAAGCATAACCTTATGCTTGACTTCCTTGCTGCCTTTTGCCATTAACCCATCAGCAAAGTCAGCCAAGGCGTCAGTATGGTGGACACCGGTTATTATTATAAGGGCTCCAGTGACCAAAAACCCTATGAGCAGAGGATGCAGAAAATTGGAAATCCCAAGCGCCATTGCACCAATAATTGAGCCTATAACCAGGCCTGCGACTGGGAATAGGTACATGCTCTTGGCAATGTAATAGATGTCCTGATTCTGCTTGCCTACCGGCAATATCGTCAAAAATGCAAGCACTGACTGGATGGGCTTAAGGGATGCCAAGCACAAGCCTCCACCAGCCTGCCAGATAGAGAACCGACACTACTGGGACAGATACTACAATGCAGAAGAGCAGTGTAGTGAGCTTCATTATTGAGATTGCTTTTTTACACTTTTCTATGGTAACAGGTTCTTGATTGTCGCCAAGTGTATAGTGCCCTATCTTTTCAAGCCTGACACGCAATGCCCCTGCCATAGTAGCCATTGGGTAGCCAGCATTGAGACTAAATGTCTTGTCATGGTCTCGATGGAGAATGTTAAGCGAATTTTTCCAGTCCGCTCCAAGTATCTTGGCCGATACTACCATCAAGAATGCAGTTAATCTTGCAGGAATATAGTTTGCAGCAGTGTCAAACCTTGCAGACATCCACCCGATATCCTTGAAATAGTCCTCAGAGTAGCCAACCATAGAATCGAGTGTGTTTATTACCCTGTAGGCAAAAGCGCCGGCAGGACCAAAAAGTGAATAATAGAAGATGGGCCCCGTAATACCGTCGACTGTGCTTTCGCTTATGCATTCGATAGTTGCCGAAAGGATATGTTGCTCGTCAAGGTCGTCGGTTTTTCTTCGTACTATCATTGACAAGTTATTCCTGGTTCCTTCCAAGTCGCTAGCCTCTAGGCAGTTCATGATTGCCTTGCTATGCCTCTCCATGCCTTTCATTGCAATCGTAATCTTGAATATTATGGCAGACACAATAACAAGCTCAATTAGGCCTGCAAGATACCTGCTTGCAAATACAAGAAAATGAACTGCTAAAACTACTATGATAACGAGTGAAATAGCAAAGATCGTTCCCTTGGCTTTTTCAGAGCCCCCTTTAAGCTTTGGCAGAAAAAAGCCGATCAGCTGCCCAAGCCATGCCACTGGATGATATCTATTTGGCGGATCGCCAAACAGCCAATCAATGCCAATGCCACCGGCAAGTGCCCCAAGGATATACAGCATCTAGAGCCCCACAACCTTTGAAATCCTTTCCATGTCGATGTTCTCTTTTATTGCCTTTGCAATAAGGTCTATCTGCCAGTTCCATAATTCCCGGGGAACCTCCGCCTTACCTGCCACGCTGCCAACAAGGGAATCCTCTTCAGGCAGGTTGAACTCGATCTTCGGAATTATGCCAAGGATTCTCTTCTTTGTAATCTTCTGAACTTCCTTGATCGCTGGTGCTATAAGCGTGATGTCACCTCTGAACTTGTTTATTAGAAAGCCTTTAATCATCGCCCTATGGGCTGGCTTTAACAGCTGCGCTGTGCCGACGATGCTTGCAAAACAGCCACCTCGCTCGATATCGGCTACGATTATTACAGGTGCTCCTACCTCTTGTGCAAGCAGCATATTGGCAATATCATATTTTGCAATGTTAATCTCTGAGGGCGAGCCGGCACCTTCAATGACTATAACATCGTTTTCGCTCCTTAGACTGTCAAGTGCTTTCAACACCATAGTAAAGCCCTGCTGGATTACAAACTTCTCATAGTACTCTTTTGCATACATCTCAGAATAGAAACGACCATTCAAGAATACCGTACTTCTATACTCGCCAAGCGGCTTGAGTAGAATAGGAATCATCCTTGGGTCAGGCTCCTTTCTTGCTGCAACTGCCTGTATTGCCTGGACCAGTGCCATCTTGGATCCGCCGGATGTAGTGAAAAAGTTAGAGGACATGTTCTGCGCCTTGAATGGAGCTACGTTGTAACCTCGATCAGAAAAAAGCCTGCACAGTCCTATCGCAATTGTGCTCTTGCCTGCACCAGACGTGGTGCCCTGTATCATAATAAGCTTGGCCCGCCTATTCATTATAATCAAAAGCCTCCAGTGCTTTTAACAATAACATGTTTTCCCTATGCATCTTGACTGCTAATCTGATATATTGAGTGCCCATCCCAGTAAACGTACTGCAGTCTCTTACAAGCACACCTGTTTTCTTTAGTAATCTATCTCTAAATTGTGTAGAATTTCTGCCTTGAAGATGGATAAGAAAATAATTTGAGTCTGATCTTAATGGTCGAAATGATTCTAATTTAGAGATATTGTCATGCAAAAACTTTCGCTCTTTTTTGACAAGCGCCCTTGCTTTTGATAGATATCTTCTTCTTTCTAGCAGGGCAGCCATTCCTGCAACCTGTGCAAGACCGTTTACGTTCCACGGAATCTTATTTGCTGACAATTTCTTTGCAAGAGTTGGATTGCACACACCGTAACCGACTCGCAGACCGGCGAGTCCAAATGACTTGGTCAGTGACCTCAGGATCACAAGGTTATCAAATTCCGATATCTGTTCAATCATCGTATTAGCATTGGGATTGTCTGCCAGCTCAATGAAGCATTCATCAAGAAGGATCCTTGTCGAGCTATTGACATTTTCGATTATTTTCATTATCTGCTTTGTGGCAAGTATGCCTGTAGGATTGTTTGGATTGCAAAGAAATACTGCGTCAGCTCCTCTTGCTTTTTCAATTACTTGATCGGCCTCAAGCTCCAAATCATGTAGCGGTACAAATGTCACTTCTGCACCTGCTTTCTGTGATGCAAGCTCGTATTCACAAAAAGTTGGTACCGGGATAACTACACGCCCTTTTACAAAGGCTGCCTGTACAAACCAATAGATAACCTCTATCGCTCCATTTCCCACGCTAATCCATTCGGGGTCAATTCCTAGGTAGCGCGACAGGCTTTTCTTCAACTCTCTGCACTCGGGATCAGGGTAGTTCTGCGCAAGGGAGTTGGCGTTCATCTTGATAGCCGCTATTGCCTTTCTGGGGGCACCAAGAGGGTTGATGCTTGAGCTGCAGTCGAGTCTGACAAGACGAGGGTTTACTGAATAAATGCCGCCGTGAGAGCAACCTCTCATCCCCTTGCTAATAACAACCTCTTCTCCCATTCTTCCAAGAACCCCTTTGACACGAGCTATATTTAGAATGTTTGTACCGCGGCCTCAGATTATCAATTTAGCCACATAGGCCCGCAAATAGAAGTCGCAATGCCTTACGCGACATATTTTTGCGTTAATGCAATTTTAGACTATAGAATAGATGTTCCACTATCTAACAGTATTTGCACGTTCATTTTTAGTAACCTTAAATTATTATAAAAATATCATGCTATGGAATAAAATATGAATAAAACTATTTAGAATACGCGTAATAACTGTGTCTCAGATTCAATTAACTATTCTTATTCTTATGAAGCTTCTAGCCTAGGCTAGGCGACAGTATCATACATAACATCCAATTTTCTGTTTAGCAGCGTGCGCTTTTTATCGAGAAGATATTCGTCTATTCTATCTAAGGCGGTACGGATATAATCATCAGTTATTAATGAGGGCGTCATCAACCTACTTGTTTTTGGTAATAACGAATTTATTTTCTGCAAGAGCTCAAACTGCTTGTCTACATCTACCTCGTAACGGCACTGTTGAATTAACGAAGACAAGAGACCAGAATGAGGATTAGCCATACTAGAAGCAATAATTTATACTCAACATTGGATATAAGGATAGTAAAAGTTTATCCTATAGATTCCGTTCATCATACAGTATTTAAAGTAGTTTAAAGTAACCTTTCAATTATTGTTATTTTACCCATTCTCTACCCTCCAAGTAATCGATAAGTTTCACTATTTCCTCTATTCTTGCTTGACCGCCAATCTGACCTTTGCAATCTTCATAATGTCTTAGTAGCTCCCTGTCTTCTTCTTCAGATATGCTGTTTTTCTCTTGTATAGTTTTGAAAAATGTATCCTCTTTTGAAGTATGGTCAGAGACAAAGATCGCATACGATTTCAAAAATCTTGCAACAGGTTCTTTATTTTTATTGTTCCATTTCAGTCCAATAGTAGCACCTTTGCTGTTGCTGCTATCATCATGCTCTATGAGCGCATTTAATTCACGCCTAAGCATATTTGCTATCCTTCTTCCAAGATCATGCTCGATTAGAAATTTTCGGATATCTTCTGAAAAACCATCTTTGCTTCTTGTAATGGGAAAGTATGCTTTCTCTTCCTTTCCATGGTGAAAGGCATCTATAAACTCCTCCATGACAACAGAGATTATTTGAATATCTTCTATCAGTATATCCTGATTTGCATATAGTCTATCAGAGCATCTTTGTGCGATGTTTCCTAATCGTCTTACGATTAGGTGTTCCTGCATCAGGTTGTCGGTAGAAGAAGAGCCCATGAGAGATCCTCTGCACCTCAAGTCTATTTCATTTTTGATGCAATAAGGTTATCAGCTATGATTGTACATGGTTGCATGAAAATACACAATAACATTGTATGTTAAACCTAGGGAGATCACGTAACCTGTCTGTGGAACGAGAGCCTGAGTTGATGGTTAACCACCAGATCAATGACCCTAACTTTGACCGCAAGCTTGACCCAATAACAGCCGGCACCCTGCCATTTATCAAAGACCATCTCTACTGACTAGGATCACAAGGTTCGAACACTAAAGAATGTGACTGCGGATGAGAGCGACTTAGACGTTAATGACCCCAAAGAACATAAGACGTTTGATGCTATTTTTTGACCGTGTTATAACCCCAGGCGGCGCCTACTTCGATGAAAGAGGAGAAGGAGAAGAAGCAATCTAGCCAATAGTTAGTGACTAATAGTACCATATGGCTTAATAATTGTCAAAATCTTATTGCGAATTATTGATTCTGCATCAGATTCATTATCAAATGATATGATTAAAATAGACTGGCCATCTTGCCCTACAGGAATCGTTGCTCGTTTTAATTTTTCATAAGTCGCAATTACATAGAGAGTCTTGCCTAGTTTTTCTTCGAGGACTCGTCTACTTTCCACTCTCCAGACTGAATATTTGATAGACGATGCTGTTTCCTCTTGAGTCAGTAGGGGTATCAAATTGGCTCGGTACTTCATCGCTAATATGGCCCCATTTAAGGCTGCAATGCCTACAAATCTAATAGATTCATCCAGGCCCAATATTAACTGACAAAATTCTTCAAAGATTGTAGGTGGAGAGTCCCCCGATGAAGATGCCATTAGTCCATAGAGCCTAACATCATATAGACGGAGTTAACTATTTTTATTTTACGGTAGTAGTAGCATCTATTACTCAGTGATGGCAACCAGTGTGTTGTTCATAGAATATGGGAACTATCTGGATGATGCAACAAATATGATAGTGATCTCATAGTTGTTGGCATACTAGCAGCCGCAGCCATAGGAATGCTCTGCTTGCTGTACCTATGGTATTGAAATCAAATACTGCGAAACTTGCGGGGCATAGCAATAACACTAATGGCAATATCAACGTCATCACCATCCCAAGAGGCTGAGACTTTTTTAAAGTGAGAACAACTCTTGAAGCCTATAGAGCTCTTTTGTTATTGCCTTCCTGGTGCTGTTGCTGCTGATGGGTTGTTGTTGAGAGTCCAAGTAAATTGATCATCTCCTGTATTGCCTGCTACACCTGTCACCCTTAAAGTAAATTGATGAGTGCCTCTGCTTAGTCTATCATAAGCTACTGGACTTGTGAAATACATCCATTAGATGCTTGTAGCAATAGAGCAAAATAGACATAAGTATTGG
>JALYGW010000081.1 GCA_030776915.1 Thermoproteota archaeon | reverse complement strand
TTCGTTCCTTAGAAGATGGAACAGGGACACATATCATATTGATGCGGCGGACAGAGCAGGGGATAATAAACTTCAAGGATACTATAAAACGCGCTGAAGCAACAAGAAGTGAGGCAGAAAGGACTGGTAGCAAATTTACAGTATATTGGACATTTGGCAGATATGATGGAATAGGTATCTTGGAAGCTCCCAACGATGAGGCAGCAATGGAATTTGGACTAAAAGTTGGTAGTCTTGGCAATATCAGGACTACTACATTAAAAGAGCAGTCACCAGAGAAGAGATTGCAAGAGTCGTTGATAAGCGTGGCTAAGTGAGCTGCCGTAGACTACTACCACACCACTCTATTGCTATCTTTCATGATTGATAAGCACTGCCATCGCTAATAAGAAAAGTAGATTTGAGCTAAAGGATAATAGTTTTATATCAAATTAGAGATAAACCGATAAGTAATGATTTAAAGAAGATTAGTGGTATTATTTTTCTACGATGAATTCGTGGACTTCCATCCCAAAATGGCGGCCACTAGCTTGTTTGGCATAGCCTAGTACCTCATCACCCACTTTTAATTCAGTCACTGATAACAGCTTGCCGTCGTTGGATATCAGCCGTATAGTTTCAGCATTTTGCAAAATAACAGTGCCTTCCTCACCATTGATCTCTGCACGTATTAGTCTCAGCGGTCGCGTTTCTATCTTTGATCTGCCAACTACAGCACTTCTTGCAACGCCTTCCTTGTTAACAATCCACACTTCGCTTCCTGATTCAATCTCAGAAAGATAACGCGTTCCTCCACCAGGCACCATTGTGTAACAATATACGGCGCCAGCGTTTACCCTGAATGGCCGGGGAGAAGTGAAAGAAGATCCAACTGATTCATTGTGCACTAAAAGCATAAAGTTTGATCTGCTTCCAACCAACATGCCTTCTCCCATCCTCATCATCGAGGCAGTGTCTACGCAGACCCGCTCCCCAGTGCCGACATCTTTTACCTCTATGATTTTAGCTCTCATAATAAGGAACCTTGTATTGGCAAGCTCCCGTCTGGCCCTGTCGACTTCCTCTTCGCTATCTGTCGATAAAATTACTCCGTCCACTCCTAGCTCAAGGACTCCAAACAATGTTGCTACCTCTTGTAAGTTTTTTGCTGTAGCGAACACTTTTGTTTTGGACTTGTGTAGTTTGGCGATAATATTTTCAAGTGGGATTATCTTCCAATTTGGTGTATCGACGATTACAAGTTCTGCTCCAGTCTCTGAAGCTCTTTCAATCTCATCGACGTCAAGGTTGCTAGTCACCTTCTTGAAGTATCCAACAGTCTTACCTGACGATTTGAACGAATTCAATTGATCAAAAGTCGTGCAGATCACGATATCAGCGTCCTCCGACTCATATAGTGTGCGGACGCCCCCGCCGGCTACCTTGGGATCAACGTTAACTATCAAGTTGCCCTTCTCTTTTAGTTTTGAGAGAAATTCGTCCAGAGACGATGTTGCTACAGTTGGCTTGACAATCAGTTCTTTTGGTTTGAGATCAGTCAAGTTCTTTCAGAGCCTCTCTAACGTTTCTGTTTTCAATTATGATCTTGCGTAATGCCCGTACCATTGCGGGCGGATTCTTATGTTGGAAAATGTTGCGGCCAAATGTCACACCCTTTGCGCCTGCTGCCATTGCCCCATTGCACATCTCCAAAATTTCTTTGTCGCTATTGGCCTTGGGTCCGCCAGCAATTACCAACGGGACAGGACAGCCCCTAACAACTCGCTTAAATGAATCCGGATCACCGGTGTATACTGCTTTTACAACGTCTGCGCCAGCTTCGGCACCTACTCTTGCAGCATGTGCCACGATCTCTGGGTCATGAGGGTTTTTAATGCTCTCTCCACGTGGGTACATCATCGCGACGAGAGGAAGACTCCATTCGTCGCACTTATCGGATATTATACCAAGCTTTTGCAGCATCTCAGGCTCTTCTTTTGAACCGATATTAATATGGACAGAGACAGCATCTGCTCCAAGCCTGATCGCTTCTTCGACACTCCCTATCAACATCTTTCTGTTTGGTGCTGGACCTAGAGACGTACTGGCGGAAAAGTGTACTATCAATCCAATGTCTGGTGACCTTGGCATAGTCTTGATGATGCCCTTATTGACAAGGACACAGGTAAGTCCAGCAGAGGCACATTGATAAATCATGCCATGAATGTCTTCTAGCCCCTCAATGGGTCCATTGCTTATACCATGGTCCATTGGAATGCACAGCATTTTGCCGTCATTCAATATCCTCGAAAGCCGGATGTCCCTGCCAAAGACCATATATGTATCCAGAATTTCTTGCTAACCTACTTATAATTTGTTTTATCCTTTGCTATCTGGAATAGGGGGGTCGAAAGTATTGGTTATCACGAATCTCACGGGCTTTACGCTCTAGTATACATGACTAGATCCTAATCAAATAATTCACTGCCTGTTCACTAGAATTTGTTATTGTGTGATTGTTGAGAATTATCCCAGGCGGCAGCAAAACTCACCAATAGAATAACTCGGTAAGTCTAATCATGAACCTGACAATGTTAGATCATATAGTTTTCAATAGGAAAATAGAGCTATGAAGTGTAGGAGGTTCAAGCCTGGCCATTCTCAGGAGACTAGCTATGATCTAATTTTAGCTGTTTGCAGATAGCTATACTGCAAACAGGGATTCATAGAGAAACAAAGAGTAGTGAACAACTATGACTTAAAAAATTGGGTAGCTTATTCTGTCCATTCTTAGGGATGCTAAGACCTAAGCTCTTATATTTGCAGTTTCATAGTCTGATAACGTAACTTGCTAAAAAAGCATGAACTAAATCCGTTCTGCTATATCTGCAACTTATTCTTCACACCCGAATATCTTCCAGTACATCTCAAAATTGATCACACAAAAGAAGAATTGGCGGCTCATCTCCTAATGGCATACTTTGATGAATGGCATGAGCAGGAAGAGGCAATTGGGAAAACTACAAAGACCTACCGATGACTCCCATAAGTTTTTTAGAAATGATCACTGCAGAGTAGCATATGGGGTATGAGTCTGACTCGTCAGAATTTGCAAGGATCTCAACAAAGAAGCTCGCTATACTATTTGGCCTTGCATTCTTTGCAGCATTTATGCTCATACAAATGATACAAGGGTTCCCTCTTGCAGAGATTCTTTTCAGGCATACCGTAACTGAAGAGGTAAATGTGTCAATAAAGCAAGGAGATGTTTGCGTCATAGAGCCACCCGACGGTCAACCAAAAAGCATCCAAGAATGTCCTTATAACGTAGACGACGCGCTAATCGTGACGTACTACGAAGGCTCTACTAGTATAGAATCTCACAGGCTCGCTCAATAATTAAATTATTATTATTACTGCTATTTCATTTTTTTATCATATCTAAAACGACTCTGAGGTTCTGCTCATCGCCTCTAGTTGAATCGATGGGAGTCTCCATTATTATCGGCAGGGCCTGAATCGCTCGGTGGCTGAGAAACGCAGTAATGCCCTCAACGCCTATCGATCCAAGGCCGATATGCTCATGCCGGTCTAGGTTTGAGCCCAGCCCACCTTTTGAATCGTTCAGGTGGACGATTTTCAATTCTTTCAGGCCGACGATAGCCTTGATTTTTTCAAATATTATATTTACATCCTCCTTTGTGCGTAGGTCATAGCCAGATGCAAAAAGATGGCACGTATCGATGCAAATGCCAAATTGCTCTGAGCTATCGAGCCTATCGAGGATGATGCGCAGCTCTTCAAGCGTGCCACCAACATTATTCTTCTTCTGTCCCACATTATTTTCCAAGAGAACCATCACTTCATTTGCGGATTTGCTAGATGCACTGGCGACTGTTATGGCATTTACCAGCTGATCGATGCCACTAGTTGATCCCCTGCCCATGTGACTTCCAAGGTGTATCACAAGATAGGATATTCCAAGCGAATTGCACCTTTTAATCTCCTCTGTAAGGGTCTTCACTGATCTTTCATATAATTCTCCTGGAGGCC
>JALYGW010000080.1 GCA_030776915.1 Thermoproteota archaeon | reverse complement strand
GTTCCTACGTACTCCCAAGTTTGGAATTGTCAATAAGAGCGATAATTGGAAAAACAAAGAGTACGTACTCCCCTTCACAAAGACTACACTTTTGGAAATGTTCTTTGCGATTTATGGATGCATGGCTGTTTTCATTTCAATATTTACAGGAAATTCGCTGTTCACTCCTATGATAGCAATCCCAACAATTGGATTCATTTATGTAGCATATCTTAGCATTATGCACTCGTCTTTCCGGAAGAAAAAGCAAACCGCAGGCCGAGACTATGCGCCAACAATAACCACAGGTGGGCGCACTGCTGATGCTGGATCGACGAGTATGACTGCTTCTACAGGTGGTGCTGCAAACAGTGGTGCTGGCAGGAGGACCACAAGAACCTTGAACCAGAAACTGGTGCTTGCCGGGATGCTTGCGTTTCTGACTATGGGTGCAAGCGTTGCATATTTTGGGTATCAGAACACAATGTACCTCCTTGACAAGGCCATTGGGTTCGCTGCACGTGCAGAGACTGCCCAGACGCCAGAGCAGCTAGCAGAATACATCAAGCTGACGCAAGAGTTGATACCCGCAGACGGCAACCCTGTCTGGCTCTTTCCAACCTCTAAGACTGACTTTGCTCTGATCCAAGCCAACCTTGATAGCATAGTGGTTCGAGCAAATATCGCCTCGGCAATGGATCCCCTCAGCGACAGCTACAATATAGCGATAAGAGACATGCATATGTCAGCTGGAACTATCAGAACAAACCTTCTAGAGGTAATCCCATACACATACATCACTCTCAACAATATTATATTAGCAGGCTTATGGGTAACTGCCATAATAGCGATATTTGCAGCCCTAAGAAAGATCAAAACAACAACAGCAACAATCCAGTACAAGACTGTTTAAGGTCAGATACCCTAGTGCTTTCATCATAATGCAGATAGAATTATCATCATCCCGTGAGAGAGTTACACAGGCTAGTATTAATTCTTTTGATTGTTGTGTTTTGTATAAATTTCTTTACTAAATGTGCTTCTAACCGTTACATTGGGATTTATATTACAATTTAGAGCTTCTACCTCATGTCCGTAGAGGAAAAACTTGTCAACAGGATCCTCTCTTTTGGGTCGGCCGGAATAAAGAAGACCGATCTGCGAAGAGAATTTGGAGACATTGATACTCCGTTAGAGAATCTTATAAGCAAGGGTGATATTTTCGTTGACAAGCGAGCCAATGCATACTTTTGCTTCCACAAAAGTCACTATATCCAGAGCCTCCTCAACTCAGACTCTAGGTTTAAGCTAACTTATGAGATGATCAAATCGGTTAATGAGTCGGTCAGCAGCTCAACTAAAGATCTGGCGCACATTGTTGAAACACTTGCAAACAACATTTCAAACCTTGCAAGTGTTGTATTAGAAATGAAGAACAAACAGCAGTCGTGGCTTGCACAACAGATGCTCACTCGTGATGTTCCTATAACCGGGGTACAAATGGGGGCGATGAGCGTTCATGATTTTAAAGAAGAATTTGATGTCGCATTGGCCAACTCAGGATCCTCAATAGGATGGATTGAGTTAGCTAACATACGCAACAAGATCTGTGTCAGCTGCAATATTTCTTCAGACGAGTTCTATAGGCTTGTAGGCGAGTTGACTAGTATGCATCAAGATAAGTATGAGCTTTCTACCGGTGGTCGGGAAGGCGTGATGGTCAGAGGTCTATTGCATGGATTTGTGAGGTGTATCTGACAGTTGTATCCCTATAGGCTAGACCACAATCCCTATCCTAGCAGCCCTACTCCGACGCTTAGTGACGCCTTAATTTTGGGCGGCAAGAGGCACAAAGAGGCCAAGGCAGCCATGGTGTCCTGCATTTCAGACCTTCGTTCTAAGATAAGTGTTGGAACTGCCATAGACAAGGACTTTAGACTTGTTACTATGATACAAGATGTAGGTTCCGGCAAAACGCACCTAGCTCTACACACCAAGGGGGTCAAGGAAGTGTTAGACAATGCGATTGTCTCGTACACTGACCTATCACAGATATCACCCCGCAGCATGCATAGTATCTATGGCGCAATGCTTGCCGGATTTACAGATGAGTATCTTGCAATATTGAGAAAATCTGTTATTGATTACTTACTCCAGAGAGCTGAACAGAATGAGTCAATTGCAAAAAGGATTTTTAACTATAGCTTTATTGACTTCATAAAAGGCAAGAGTGTGGCAGACAAGGCGGCTGAGCTCTTGCGACATGAAATTGTGCCCAACTATGCTGCAATTGATGACGCTCTTTCCAAGGAATTTTCATCAATAGAAATCACAATATTAAAAGTTGTAATTGAAGGTAATTTCAGGACGCATGCACAGAATGTTGCAAGCCTTGAAGACATTATAGCAAGTTTGACAGCTCTCGCCAGACTGAACTTGAAGTTCTTGCATAAGATAACACTGTTCCAGATAGACGAGTTTGACTCTGATAAGGAGTCAGTCGAACTTATCAAGGCGGTAATCAATGCACATCTACCTGCAACAGTGCTCATGCTTATATTCACGCCAGCATCGTACGATGATATACGTCGGACATCAATCTCAGTTTTTGACAGGTTGGAAAAGGCCAATTACAAAATAGACATTGCTGGCTCTAATACGCTTGAGGAGATAATAGATATCGTGCTTGAATACATAAGGCATCATGACGTAAGCAAGAGCCTTACTGAAGAACATGAACGTGACCTGGCTGCAAAAATCAGAGTTATCTATGATGAATTTCCGGATTTTCGCAATGTGCGTTCTATGCTCAACATAATGTACCATGCTACTGAGAACGCAGCAAAACGCAGCCTTGGTTATATAGACGAACAATCTATAGACGAGACTATAAAGAATGTGTATCCGGGCCTTCGCATAAGAGGCAGCCTGATGTATGTGCCGATTTCGGATTTTATCAAAATTAGGCGCAACTGCAATGACATTCAGACGCTGGAATCTGGTATCAGAAACGCAGTCAAGGATCTCGTCAACTATGCACACCAAGTAGGAGTGGTGGCAAGACCCCATTTGGCCAATGGCGAGGACAATGGAATCGATGTAACATACAATGATTTATACGGCACCAAGGTCGCCGTGGCGGTCGTTATTAACAAAGACCATACTAAGAGCTTTGAGCAGATATCAAATACACTAAAGTCGACAAGCTTTGTGGATAGGCTAATAATAGTGACTAATGCCAATACCACAAGTGGTACAAAAAAAAGTTTATTAGTCAACATCGACAGGTGCAAGATGATAGACTTACTTTACTTTAGCAACAAATACAATAACAATCAGATACACCACGATGACTCGCAGCGGGCAATTCTACTCGCAAAATCAATGAGCCTGTGCTAGCCTCTCCTTTCTGCCTACTCTTACGTTGTAACTAATGGGGATGTGCCATAAGACGACCCGGAAGCCATCAGAATCTATCTGCTATATTATATACAATACCGGATATGCATATCATCTCTGACAATGATATTTAATATTATACAACCATAACGATTTCTAAATCTATTTTTTGATTCTTGCTACACTAGAATATCTTTTTGCGTTAATGGGATGCACTATAGTAGCTCAGAAGGCTTGTTGTTGTTGTTGTTGTTGTAGTGGTTATTTTTGCGCTACCTTTTGAATCCATAACCTAAGGTTTCTTCTATTCCTTGTTGCAGACACATTATTAAATAATTTTCCTTCACTGTCCCAAAGTTGCCTAGAAATGATTCTCTGCTCATTCTAATAAATACAAAGCAAACCTCAGTTCTCTCATGCAACTTCAAAAACAAATACAAGGAAGAATGGTTCTATATCCGGATAGATTTGTATCTTTTCCTCTACCAATTCCTCAAGCAAATCTGGTTAATATTGTTGTTGTCCTTGTTAAATCTGATAGTGGCTCCACAAACTCCTTTTAACGCTGCCCCCTCTAGCGCTAACATAGAGACATCATAACTTACTCTATAATAAAAGACGTAAGGAAATAATATGCCGCTTGTTACAAACTCTTTTATGAACGATCCAACAGTGATCGGGGAGAGAGGGAGGGTGCAAGTGGACGGCGATCCGCAGTTTAAATGTAACATATGCGGCAACAGGGCCGACTTTGTCGTTCAGCTTGAGCTTGTCAAGCAAAAAAGGCGATATGAGGGCCTGCACTCTCAGCAGATGCCATTTTACCTCTGCAAGAACCATGAATACGTGTACAAAAAGATGCAACAAAACATAGACCTGAAAGATTATTTTCCAGAGACTATAACGGAAAATCAGTAGATGCCTAAAAGAAACTTTAGCACTATAGAGGAGTTTAAGGCTCACATTCACAGAGAAGGAGCCTCGCTCGTGGATTTTTCTGGTATCAAGGTACCTTGCATTCTGATGAGTCCGAAAAAATACGAACAAATACTGCACAACGTTTATGACAGAAAAGTCCGGGCAGATACGCTACTTGATATATTTTACGATGGGCAAAATGTATTTGTCGACATCCAAGTAAAGCTCCTCGAGACCGAATTCGAACAAAATTTTTTGCTATACGCTAATGGTATGGTCGAGTTCTTTGAAGCGCTAGCAGAAAGCGGAATGATTTCACTTGCGCCAGACTCACAAGGCCACTCCAATTCACAAAATCTCTTCGTGATACAGTTACCAAAAAAGGATGCTGCAGAGCGCGCACTCGAAATAATCAAAGCCAACTTGAAAAAGTAGAGTTAATAATGTCTATCAGGCAAATGAAAATAATGACACAGTCGCACCGTAAAAGGCAACAGGACGATCAAGGAGGAGTCCCTCTTGAGATAGACACTCATTACCAGCTATATGGCAAGCATGCATGGGAAATAGAATATGGCGATCGGTGCCCAACTTGCAACAAGCGGATAGACGAGTTTGGCTTTTGTGCATGCGGAAGTGCTCAATAAGACAGAAGTATTGTATGTAGAATTGCCGTCTAGAGGATTATTGTATTGTGCTTATATCAAATGTTAAACAAGAGCCAATAGCATGGGCTTAGCTTCTTCGATTTGGACTATTATCTGGGTTGTGTTGGGCATAATTGTGTTAATAATCTTGCTACAAGTACTAATT
>JALYGW010000079.1 GCA_030776915.1 Thermoproteota archaeon | reverse complement strand
ACTGTGCCTTTTGGAAAGGCAGTGTCCTTGTCTCTGATCTCGGGAGGGACAAATGCCATGCCAAGGGCTCCTACTGCAACAGCAGCAACTATCACTGGTATTAGCACTGTAGATTTGCGTGCCACTGGGTGTCTATATGCGTGCAAAAAATAATTTGAATTTTGTGTTGGCTCCGTCCAATACAGAGTAGTTAGAAACTACTATGTAGTAAATATACTGTATAAATTTACCATAAAAATGTAAGTCTTACAATTTATTATGTAATGGGGAAGAAGAAAAATGTCTTATACAAGAGGAGAGAAAGATTTGAAAGGTCTGAGTGGGATTGTTTTACCGTTTTCAGATTGAACTTATTCTTGAGCGCAAGATACACTCTTGGTATATCAGAGCTAGGCATCCATACAAAAAATGGATCAAGGTGGAGGGGATGGGATTTGAACCCACGAACCCCTAAGGGACGGGATCACTCATCTCGCTTTTTCTTTCTCAGTATGTGTTGCGAGAAGAAATGGTGCCACGTACATCCGATCTTGAGTCCTGCGCGTTTGACCAGGCTTCGCTACCCCTCCGCTCACTCGTCCTGCCTGTAAAACCTTATTTCATAGTTGCGGCAGGTGAAATAAGGTTAAATTTTGCTTGGTGCCAGTACAGTATACTAATGCCTAAACCAGAGACTGTTTCAAGGCTGTGCATAAAGTGCCATTCAAAGACAGTTCATGAGGTAAGGGAAAAGACGATGGCTGGGATAAAGTTGGTTTGCACCGATTGTGGACATTCGCTTGTTGTAGCTACCATGTAAAACATTTATTATCAGATGCAGCTTTAGCAGAAAATATATGAAGATAGGCGAGCTGAAGTCAGGAATGCGTAACGTAAGCGTCACAGGCAAAGTAGAAAGCGTGGGTGAGCCCCGCACAGTCAACCTTAAGGCAGGAGGGACAAATACTGTGGCTGACGCAAGAATTTCAGACGAAACGGGGAGCATTAAGCTTTCATTGTGGGGCGATGACATAAACAAGATCCAGCCTGGCGACACAGTTTCGATAGAGAATGGCTACATCAACACGTTCAAGGGCGAAGACAGCATCAACGTTGGAAAGTTCGGTAACTTAAAAAAGGTCTAGCTAATATAGCCAGTGTTGCGGGGCTTTTGGGGCTGCTGCTGACCTTCAAACTGCCTGCCGCCTTTTGCTGCAAGCATTTGCTGCTCTATTGTCTGGATTAGCATTTCAGTGTCTTTTGCGCGCTTGTCCAAGTTTGCCATGTCAACTCTGACATTGACTATTGGGAGAAGGGTTTCAAGCACTGCTTTGGATGCCTTACCATCTACCACGTAGCCAGACGTCTCTCCAAGCAGACATACTCCCTTCATGTTGCGCAACTTTGCTATGCCGATGACAAGACCATTCATCCCTGTGATGCTTCCGCTATCCATTATCGATATGTTATTTGATGAAAGGACTTTGACTGTTTCAGAATCTGTGGCCGTACCAAAGATCTTGGGCTTGTCGACAAAGACGCCGGTGATGTATGCTGCAAGCGTAAACACCTGTTGCGTGCCAAATTGCTCCGCTAAACCAAGCACTTCTTCTGCTAGAGCGTATTCTGAGTCAGGGTTGGCTGGCTGCGAGTCGCCTGTTAGCAACAAAAGGTCAGCTCCATCACCATGCCACCAAAAGATACTATTCTTCATTAGGTCAGCTGTGCCGTCAGGCTTTATCATAATCTGTGGAGGGAAGGAGCTGGAATAAATGTCAACTAGGTGATTTGCAGGCAGCTCTTGTATAAGATGATCAACTGCAAGCTTGCCAACATAACCGCTGCCAGGAAATCCGCAGATAAGATGCGGTGAGTTGAGTTTTGGCCGGTCAGCGGTAGAATAAACCAGCTTGATGTCTTGCACAAGACTTGGGAGCTCATCGATGCGCTTTAAAGCTTTGCACTACAATATTCGCGATGAGGAAAAGCTGTTATTTAGGCGCGTTAATGTAACATATTTTTTGTTTCACAAACTCACGATGAGACTCCTCTCCTCCCTCTCACCCATGTGTCCCTACATCCGATAGCGCTTTGAGCTTTTACCTAATTTAGCACAGCGCTACATATTTTTTTCAAAAAATAAAAAAGAAGAGTTACGTAGGCGAAAAACTCCTAATTGCTTACTCTGTGATGTTATTCCAGCAACGGTGCTGGTATTGCAGTTGTTTGTTGTTGCATTTTCTTGTCCTGTCTCTGCAGGAGGAATTGGTGTTGCTGTTACTGTTGTTGCATTGGAGTCAGTAGTAGCATTTGTGTTGTTGTTGTAATATTTGCTGCTAATACTTCTCCTTCTTCCTCTAAGGCTTGAAAACTGCTGACGTCTAGTATTATGCTCGAACTGACTATGGTCTCAGTTCTATTCATTGTATAATTGGCTGATCGGTTTAGTGGCTCAAACAATCCTTGCTGCATTGTCTCCTATGCCAGCTGTTGCAATTCTTCTACATCAAGCACACACCTTGATTATTCTCTATGTCTGCAACGGCGGGATAGAATGTAGGCCTTATTCAAGGCGATTATGGCTTCTCTGCCATCTGGCTGTTCTTGGATTAGGACTCGCCAAAATTGAACAGAGGCGCAAGTTCTAGTTGTTCTGGATTAGTTCCTGGGAGCAGTATGAATGGTAACTCCAAACTAGATATTATTGATCCGTTGCTCAAGTCAAATATTATGTTATGTACTTCTGTGGAATTCTGTGGTGCATAGAAGGTAACACTTTCTCCTGTTTGAATCTCAACTGCTGCAGATAAGAATTGGTTGACTGATACGGTCATATTACCGCCTCTTACTGTGACTCTTTCTTCTTCTACTTCTATTGTGTTATCAATTGATGCTATCACTTGATGTGGTGTAAGTAATGCAGAACCAGTTACACCGGCTGCGATGAGAATTGCTGCAGCTGCTATAACAGAGCCCACATAAATGCACTATTCTCCTCCTCCTTCTTCGCCGTAGTCATTGATGTTTGTGTGGAAAAAATAAGGGCATTTTAAGGATTGTTGTGGAGTATTCTATACAGAGGTTAAGAATCATATTATGACTGACTAGGGCTAAGCTCAAGTTCTAACAACCTACTTGAATTTGTAGCCTCTTTAGCAAAGTCCCTACTTCCACATATTTTTGACTATTATTGAGCAAATTAAGAAAAATTTTGATCTTTCTTTCTACTCTACCTAATCTAATACAATAGCGCCAGCCACATCATTTGATGTATTATTACAGCAGTACTTACTGGATGCAGTGTAGTGGCGATCTTCCCTTCAATCTTTCTTACATGATTCTGTTCCTCACAGTTCATGTACCCAGTCTTGTGTTCAAATTTTCCCTCATCATACAACAAGTCTCTTTTCTTGATACTCACCCTATCGTTTTCACAAGAAACCCCTTAAGTTACTACTTTATACATCTTGCCCTTTTTCTTTGCTACCTTTACTTCGCGTGCTATTCTTCTCCCCATGCTCATGGGCTCGTCATATAACAGTCCAGAATAAGGCGAACCGTCAAGGTAGAGGTTTGTCCCTGCCACGATCCTTGCAGAAAATTCAAAGGTTGTGAATTTGCCTTCGCTGTCATATACCCCTTCAAGGCAAAACGGTCCAGGCATCCCTGGGGGCACTAGCCGCTCTGCAGCATGCACGAAGTTTTCGCCTATCTTGTATACTTCTTCCAGCAATGATTCACGCAGAACAAGCGGTGTGTTTCCAATGACAGTGTACGAC
>JALYGW010000078.1 GCA_030776915.1 Thermoproteota archaeon | reverse complement strand
CTCTTGAAGAAGAACAAGAACAACAAGAAGAACAAGAAGAAGAGGGAGGACAACCGCCTACTGCTCAAGAATCAGCAACTGCGCCGGCTAACACCATAAGCGCAACAATACTTCCTGGATCTTCTGCACAGGGCAATCCTGACTACGACCCAGATCCCATTACAATCAATCAAGGGGATGGAGTACAATGGACAAACGAAGACAATGCACCACACACCGTAACCAGCAGTCAGGAAGGTGTATTTGACTCTGGCCTAATCAACCCGGCCGACACTTGGCTGCTAAATTCCGCGGAGATTGCGCCTGCGGAATATGAATACTATTGCACACTTCATCCATTTATGGTCGCAACGCTGGTAGTTTCAGATGGCGCAGCCACGCCCTCTCAGAGCTCGGAAAATGCCACGGCGACGCAAGGAGCAGCATCGGTCAACAACCAGTCCGGCGCGTCTGCCAACAGTACAGCAGGCATCAATACTACTACCACAGCAGCAGTTTCAAGCGCTTCTCCGGCAAGTGGCTCGGTAACTACAGTGTCAATAATAGTTGGAGCATCGGTTCCAGCCAATGGCCAATTTTATGATCCTAACAATGTGGAGACTCCGTTGGCAGCATGGTGACGTGGATTAACGATGATACTGAGCCTCATACAGTAACATCGGGGATCATAGAAAACAATAGACCGACACCTGATGGAAGCTTTGACTCGGGAATAATGAAGCCTGGAGATAGCTTTCCATTTGTTTTTGATAAAGCTAGCGAGTATCCCTATTATTGCACAATTCACTCGTGGATGACCTGCAAGGTTGCTTCAAATTGAATGAAAGCTATCTTCCTTACTGCGGCGCAGATTAGACAGCTTGTAGGAATCGCTAAAGACGCACTTCCAAATGAGTCTTGTGCCTTTCTCCTAGGTCATAATGATAAGGTAGTCAAGATTTTGACAATGCGAAATAGTGATGAGTCACCTGTCACATTTAGCATCAAAGCTGCAGAACTCCTAAATGTATACAATCTTGCTGAGAGCAAAGCGATGCAAGTAATTGGAATTTTCCATTCGCATCCTGCAAAGCCATGGCCCTCGAGTACTGATAAAAAATATATGCAAATAAATCCTGTCATATGGGTTATTTATTCAACGACGGAGAGCCAGCTGAAAGCTTTTGTATATGATGACGATGGCTTCGTAAAAGAAATTGATATAAGAACTATTAGTGTTAGGGGGTAAGTCTTTCAGTGTCCCTTGGGTACAGAACAACCTCCCGTACATTCTGTTCTCCAGTAAGGACCATCATCAGGCGATCATAGCCAAGACCCCATCCAGAGTGTGGAGGCATGCCCCACTCGAAAGCTTTGAGATGGTCTTGAAAGATAGCAGGGTTCAGTCCTTGGTCTGCAAGCCTGGTCCGCAGTTTCGCAGGCTCGTGCAAACGTCGTCCACCTGATGCAAGCTCCAAGTAATTGTACTGGAGGTCAAAAGACTTTGAAAGTCGGGGGTCTTCCTCCTTTCCATGTATGTAAAAGGGCTTAAGTTTGAGCGGCCAATCCATGATGAAGTAAAATCCTGTATGCAAGCTCCCAAGTTTTTTAAGCGCCGAATCTGAGAGATCGTCGCCAAACTCCAGCTTTTCGCCCTGCTTAGCAAGTTCATCTAGGCATTGCTCATAAGTCAATCTGTCTATCTTTGCAACTGAGATTTCCTTTGCGCCAACTGCCTGGATGTCGGCCTTGTACCTTTCATGAAATTCGATAGCGACTTTTCTTACTACCTTTTCTAAAATATCCATAACGTCTTCGTAGTCAAGAAATGCAGCTTCAATGTCTACGCTTGTAAATTCCGACAGGTGCCGGACTGTGTGCGAGTTTTCAGCGCGGAAGTACGGTCCAATCTCAAATACCTTGTCAAGGCCAACCATCAATTGCTCCTTGTACAATTGCGGACTTTGTGCAAGGTATGCCTTTCTATTGTCAAAGTACTCAAATCCAAAGAGATTCGCTCCTCCCTCACTAGCGCTACCAATTATTTTAGGAGTATTGACTTCAATAAAGCCCTGCGAGGAAAGTGCATCTCTTATGGTCTTAAGTCCTGCTGAGCGCAGCCGGAAAATGGCTGCTATCCTTGGATTTCTTAGATCAAGTGCACGTGCATCGAGCCGCTTATCTATGGCAGATTCGACTCGCCCAGTAGGGTCTATTGGCAGTGGATGGAGTGCTTCTGTAAGCACTGAAAATTCGCTTACCTTCAGTTCAACAGCAAAGTCTCGCGCCTTGCTCTCTTGTACAATTCCTGTAACAATTACTGCACTCTGCCTAGGGGCCTGCAGGGCAGATTGCAAATTCCTACCTGTCACGATGATTTGGCATAGACCTGTAACATCCCTGATTGTTACGAAAGCAAGTTTACCAATGTCGCGGATGTCCTCTATCCATCCTCCCACTCTTACCTGCTGGCCAACTAGAGTACCGTTAATTTGGCACGCATAATGAGTCCTGCTGATGTTTTTCAGGGCCATTTTTTCTTACATCCTCCTTAGATTATTCTTGAACTCTACTAGCAGTTCGATGTTCCTGATAGCCTTTGCGATCTTTTGAACTTTCTCTATATTGACTGGGGCATTTTGGCCATCGTCGGCAATAATGACCTTCGTAAGCTTGTTGGCTTCTGGAAGCCAGAAGAAGTTGACTGACAACACCTTGAGCGGATGAAATAGGCTTTCAATGAATCGCCTGTCAGACGCCTCGGTTTCAACGAACCAGACCTTCTGTCCCATTTGTCTTTCAATCTTGCTGGCAAGCTCTTCGTTATCCCGCACCACGCTTAGATCAGAACCTCGTAACGCAAGTACAAAGTCATCATGCACTCTTGTACCCCGGACTAGTGTAAACTTGTTGATTTCCTGATTGCGATCTGCCAAACCAATCAGCTTTGTTGCAGCCTCAACGTCATCTTGCGTTATACTTCCTGACTTCAGTTTCGCTTCGCACTTTCTGCAAAGCACGCCAGACTTAGCATCAAAGGAGCAGATCGGAGTTTTCAATTATTATAAACTTAGGATGATCTGTATTTTGGGTTATATAACCCATATGTGATCTCGCAGAATGCATTGAATACGGGATATAATGAACCTTTGAAACAACCGCAGTAGAGGAGGAGATAAAGGACCGGATAGCGCAGGGAGACGTACAGGGCAGGGATGTAGAGTACTGGAAGGTGCTTGACAGAATCAAGATAGGGAGGATTAAAGGCTAGAATCTAAAGCTAAAGTTCATACAATAGATCATCTAATTGCTATATGGATGCTGATGAGGAATATATTAGGAAGAGCCGGCTGATATGTATGTGTGTGTGTATATATGTATGTGTATGTGAATTTAAGAGACACACAGACAGAAACAGACAGACGCACCCATGCACGCACAAACAAACACATCACTGATGATGAAGATTATGAGATCCTGAGGCATCCACACTGTATTGTTATT
>JALYGW010000077.1 GCA_030776915.1 Thermoproteota archaeon | reverse complement strand
CACTTCCATATTCTAGAATGGCTTTGCGATTTGTCTTATCAAGAGTCATTTTAGTGGAGCCTGATCCAGATGAGACTATAATCTCATTTTCGTTGGCAGGATTCCTGGTGACTTTTAATTCTCCGATTAGACTTGAGGGTAGTTCATGACCAAAGCTAGGTAAGAGTTCCTGTAATAGATATGCTAGAGCTCTTGAGCTACTTGGCGCAAAGCCCCATCTGAAGATAAAGAACTTGACATTGTATATCTGAAGGTCTGGCTGCATCGAGGCATCAACTGTGTATTCATTTTCGCACAATATTCCATCAACATAATAATTACCAGCAGCACTTTTCTCTTTACCCGTGATCTGGCTCTTACCTACTCTAAACCCAAACGTGTAGAGGGCGTCTTTGTCGCTAGAGTAGTAAAAGTCGTATATGTGGTTTCCATCCGCCACAAGCGATGCCGTTCCGGCTACACTATCACGTGTAATAGTGAGGTTGTGATTGACGCCGTTATTGGTATTGTCTTCGATTACCTGGTATGAGTTAGCATTATTGCCTATGAATTCAGAGTCTTCTTTAATCCATAGAAGACTAAAGTTTTCTCTAAGAAACTTTTTGAAGTCATTATTTTTGCCTTGGTCTGCAATATCATTCCATGGGACTTCAAGATTTGGCAGAATTTCAAAACCATTATTTTCAGCAAGCGTGCCATTCTTGCCAACTAAATCACGCAGGAAACTTTTCTCATAGTGCAACTGGATATCATTCTGTTCATTCCAATCAGCATCAATCTGCACCCTTCCTTGTTGCATGTTTACTTTATGGTAGTGATTTTCTTTTCTGAATGTTGATCTTGTAAAATCTCCCTTCATGTCAAGTCACCAAGAATACTCCTACCTCAAGCCCAAAGCGTAGATATTCATCAAGACTTGTTCTTAGATCATCTATTCGCTGTGGCTGCAACAAGTGGTTAAATGCTCCCATTTCGGCCTTGTTGTCTGCACCTTCGAAGATCTCGGGGGCAATGTTTCGGTGTAGCTGAGCATAGCCTGGATCTCCATAATCTACCGAGGTAAATATGGGATGTATATTAGATGACTGCTTACTTGCACCATCGGGTTGACACATGTAGCGCCGTGGTGTTACCGAGTCGGGAGGTATGTAGCTATATCGCACACATCCTTCTTGAGTGATAGTAGAAAGAACCCTATCAGTAAATATTGTATTGCTGGCAAGATTGAGCCGATTGACCCTCACCTTGCCAAAAACGGTTGCATTCTCTATGGACGCAGAGTGCGCCTGTATTGCCTCGTTTACACCCTTGCCATCGATGATGCTATCGGTGGCACTCACATGAGCATCAGTTTGGACATATACTCTTCTATCGCTTACGAGAAATTCTACCCTACGGGTCTTCTCTCCATCTTTTATCAAAAGCACAGCACTGTTTTTATTCTCAAGTGTTATAGATAATAATTTATTGTCATCTGCAGACTCATCGTCATGCTTTGATGCACTCAATAAATCTATAAGGCCATCTGAATCGGTGTCTTCAACCTTAAACTGAGTTTCCGGAGTAAGCCATGGAAGGTAAAAGTTGGCTTTCAAAAATTCTATCAGAATGTCTCTATCATTATCATCTTCTTCTTCAGAAATCCTATCCCAGCTAAAAATAAGGGAATCGAGGATCTGAATACTTCCACTAATTGAACGATCTAAACTCACTATCAGACTATTATTACCGCCCTTTACGTACAAACTCTCATTGCCGTTACTATCTGAGCTGACAATAAATTCATAAACATTCTCATGCATTACTCCGTTCTCATCTATGATGTTTAAGTGAGCTGCGTATTCGTCTCGTTCAGTTTTTTCACTCCAGATCTCAATTTTCATGCTTCCCTTAACATTCTTGCTGCTAAAACGCGCGTCACCCTCTTCTTCCTCTTGCTGTTGTTCTCTTATTGTGATAGTTATGTATTCGATACCAGCCTTCATCTCAACCTTGATGTCTGCACTACTGGGGTCATCTGGAAGCCAGCTGGCAAAGTTTCTCTTCAAAAATTTGAGCAAATGTGCTCTTTGGCTGTCGTTGGAAGAAATGTCGTTCAAGAGGCACAAATGTCGCCTCATGTAACTCTGCACTCCCGCAGCAACTTTTGTTTTATCCTTATCATCACTACTGCGTCCAGGCAAGAGCGTGCAATGCCTGATGGTTAGCGATGCCATATCTCCAGGATTGACTTTTATGATAGGCTCGATTGAAGGATTTTTGTTATTATTATTATTATTACTATTATTATTAATAAACCACAGTCCGTCCAAGGTTAACTTACTTCCAGTTTCCCCTCGAACAGAGATGGACCTGAGGATTGGCCTCTTTTCATTTGAAGCCACGATTGCTGCAGAGCAGCCAACAGGCAAGTACAGAACCAGATCTTCGTCATATACTTCGGTGTCATCTATCTCAAAGACGACTGTGCGCTCGATCTTATTTTTGCTATTCTCTCCCCACGCGTCTATTGCGGCTCTTATGGTTGTATATGATGTCTCCAATCCACCTTTTTTTGAAATTCTATAAACAGAAGACTTGGTGTCAAATGGTAGTCTTGGCCTCTTGTATGTGCCTCCACCTATTTTTGCACTAAAACCAAAGTAGAAGCTCACCATGACCTCCGTAGCATCAGCTGAAAGCGCGATGCGTCCTGTTTCAGGGTCTATTGCAACCTTACCCTCCGATGGCTTGACCCATTTGTCGTTGCCAGATTTTTTATCCTTGCCCATTTTGCAGATCTCGATCTCATCAAGAGAAATATCCCGGAAATTGGTCTTGCCGTCATACCGTACTCTTACAAAGATGCTTCGCTCTTTGCCATAGAATTCCGCTGGTTTGTCAAGTAGTGTTCGGCGAAGAATAGGCAGAGGCAAGTTGATTTCACTTGCTATGTTTGCAATACCTAACTCTTCTTCTGGCTTGTTGAACAGAGGTATTTCAAAGCCAAATGGGCTGAAGGAGAAGTGGGTAGTTACCGTCTTGCCTGGTTCAAGGTGTGGAAAGGCATATGTGTTTTGTGATGGGAAAGCCTGCAACCTCCATAAAAAAAGACCAATGTTTTGGACGTTGTAGTAGCCACGCTTGCTGCTTATTCGCCGGACTTCTAAGGTATGAGCAATTGTATCAAAAGGCGTGTCTAAAAGATCAACATTAGCTGTTTTGCGAAGATCAGGCGTCCGATAGTTTGTTATTCTGACGTGGTTTATATTTTGCGTCGTGTCTAGCAGTTGAAAGAACTCGACTGCCCTTGGGTGCCATTGTGTGATATCTAGGGCAAGCTGCTCAAGCATAGATAAGGTGCCCTTTCGCCGTCGATATGCTATGGTATTAGCAACATAGGCACGCTGAGAGACCTCAGTGGTTGTTGACAGTGATGAAACCCTGCTTGCCCGAAGTGATCTTGCACCTACGAGATCGGCTAGGTATGAGGTGACCCACTCGTCGCATGTCTCTATGAACCAGTTATCGTAAAGGCCCCCAATGTCCTTTTCAATCATGGAAACATGCTTGGCCAATATTTCTATCAGACCTTCAAGGGGCTTGCCAATTCTGGCGTCACGCTGGCGATAAACTGCAGGCAGGAGATCGTATAGTTTTTTCTTTGTATATCCTTGGACTAAATTATCGTAGCCATTATTGTTGCTCATGATACTATTGTTGCATCTCCTCTATT
>JALYGW010000076.1 GCA_030776915.1 Thermoproteota archaeon | reverse complement strand
GTTTGATAGGAGCCATTTCTTTATACCAATAGACGAAAAAAGAAAAACAGCTAAGCCAGAGAAACTAAAAAGGATAAAGAACATACAGGATAATCCTAACGTTGCCCTGCTCATTGACGAGTATAGTGAAGATTGGACAAAATTGGCCTTTGTAATGATACAAGGCAAGGCAACAATCATAACAACCAAAACACAAGGGAATATTCAACTGCAGGAAGCTTACAAGAAACTGACTACAAAATATCAACAATATCAAAAAATTGAGCTGAGAGAAATGTGCATCATAATAAAACCAGAGAAGATAGCATCATGGAGAAACTCTCAACTTTAAAATAATTCCCATTTGCTTCCAACGATAAGATCCTCTTTTTTATTTAGCAAATCTGTCAAGCTGTTTTGTTACCTCCATCACCTTTTTCACATCTCTGCCTATTGGAGAAAAATTATAGCCAAAAATTATGTGCTCTGCTCCCATTGCTTTGATTCGCTCTACATCACTTCCAATTTCATCAATCGTTCCACTCATGGGTAATCTCTGTTGGTTGGATGAGGAAGTAGAAGAAGAATCCAACACATTTGGATACGTTAGCACAACAATACGAATATTTGATGGGTCCTTGTTTGCCTTTCTTGCACTATCTCTTAAGACCTTTATAGCCTGTTCCTGCTGTTCTAATGGTCCAAATCCAGCAATCGGTATCCAACCGTCTGCATACTTTACGATACGAGGAAAGGCATTTGGACTAAATGCGCCAAGTAGTATTGGGGGATGCGGCTTTTGCACAGGCTTAGGGCCAATTTTTGAAGCTGGTATATTGTAGAATTGACCTTTAAACTCAACCACGTCATCAGTCCATATTCGTTTCAACACTTGCAAAAATTCGTCAGCCCTTGCTCCTCTATGTTTGTAAGGTATGCCAGAAGCGTCATACTCATCTTTTGACCATCCAGTGCCAAGTCCTGCAATAACTCGACCACCAGATAAGACATCTAGTGTAGCAAATCTTCTCGCAAGTGTAACAGGGTTGTGAAACGGCATATCAATTATAGAAGTTCCTAAGGAGATTTGCTCAGTGTTTCCTGCTAAATACACGAGTGTCTCAAGCGGATCAAGTACACTTTGGTATTCGACTGGTATGGGGACACCTGGTACTCCCCCATATGGTGTCTGGGGATTAAGCGGCCATAGGAGGCGCTCAAATACCCAAAGAGAATCAATTCCTTCTTTTTCTGCCTCCTTTCCAACATACAGAATGTTTTCCCTTGTTGCAGATTCTCCAGTTTGTGGCAAAAGGATTCCAACCTTCATAATGTATATACAAAGAAAACTAGATCGACTCACTATTAAAGAAGTTTGAAAAAATATTTTTAGATAGCTTTCTCTAGTCTACTGTCAAATAGACGATAAGATGATGATTTTCTCCAGGAAACTGACGGTTATGATAGAACAAGAATTTCGTTTTTTACTAGAAAAACGACCGCCACTCCTTTTATGATCATTCGTTCTCATTATTGCCAGCATGAAGCAACATACACAAAGTGCAGCAGCAACAACAATGACAAGCCTATCGTTATCAGCCAGTTTCCTTCTTCTCTTAGGAGCACTTGTACTAGAGGCCATTGGATTGAGACCAGTTGCAGCTCAGGAAACTCCCACATCATCGCCACCTCTGACCTTACAAACAGACAACCAATCTGTAACCGTTTTAGTCAATTGGAGCCCACAAGAAATACAGCCAGGTCAAGAAGTCCAGTTTAGATTTGACTTTCAGCACCCGTTCTCTGGCGAATCACTGCCCCATGTAAATTACAATTTTGAAATCATGGATGAACAAGGAAATATTGCCGAATCTATGACTAATCTTCATTCTCATATAGGAAATGACGTTCGGACAGTAACTTTTAACGATACAGGTAACTTCAGACTGGTAACCACAATTATCGGTACTGGATTAGAGCCGCCATTTGATACCACGAGAAGTGGTACTGCCGAATCAGCAATCATGGTTGTACCTGAATTCCCAATTGCCCCTGTCATATTGGCAGCAGCTACTGGGCTTGGAATCGCGCTATCGCGAATGAGATTAATGAAAAGGCATGGATGAGGACAAAGAGGCAAAATATCGTCCCACATTTTTTTTATTTGCTTTATGTTTCTCTCATCTGTGGCTGAAAAGATGGATAATGCTGCTATTATAGCTATCATTGTTTCTGGTATTCTCTCGATCATTTTTGTTCTTTATGTTGTTCTAGCAATTCCATAATAACAATTGTCGTCTGGATGGAGAATAGGCATAGGATGGAGATGTGGCAAACAAGAAGAAAAATTCTTTCTCAGTACTACTACAATCAATAGGACAATAACAATAAGTTTGAGCGACGACAATTTCTTCAGACAAAATGTACAACTGCGCTAGGTAGAACCTGAGTAAGATAAAAAAATTAGACGATGGGTTTAATGTATATCCCATCGTCTTTCAAAGATCAGTCACAATAACCTAACGTTTCTTTGATAGATATTCATCCATTGCTTGGAATTCTTTCATAAACATCTTGATGTCTTAGTGCTGCGCATGAAGAACATTACTCCAAAAGACAGTCTGTCCAGATATTGCTTCTGCTTCTGCTAGTTCCTCATCTGTTGCACCATTCATCTGAGCCGCTCCTCTATGAAATGTTTCACAAAGGGACATTTGATGGTAGCTGCAACTGCCAGACCTATCATTTCTCTATATTTTGGTGGAATTTTTGATTCTCCAAGGCTGTATCTTTTGAAGACGGGCTACATCTGCGTCAATACATCTTGAGGTACTCCTTTGGAAAAGCCAGGGAAACTACCTAATGCGTTTTCTATGTCGCTTACAGTTTCTTGGTAATTCATGTTCGAGCCAAATACTGATCTCTTAATAATTGCTGTTGGAAAAAAGCTATAGAGAAGCTTGAAACTGTTATTCTTGTTTATATAAGAACCCATGCCTATTAGGAGCAGATCAACATGATTCTTTTTCATAATCAACGATCTTCTATATGTCTATGTCCAGAGAGAGAGTTCACATTTCTGAAAACCTCTTAAGGTCGCTATAATCAAACACTTTACATACGGAGTTGTAATCCTGCAAACCTGACTTATTAGCTGAATTGTGTCTAAATTGATGGTTTTTCTCTTGAATACTCTGTCCCACATTGCAGAAACCCTTCTAGCTTGCCATTACGTTCAAAAATACTAGCAAAGAATCCTCTTTTTGAAGCGATATCATCGCTAGTCCCGACTGGCCCGCTCCTTTATCAGTTCTTTTAGAATGGTTCTATCGAGATATCACAGCAAGAAGTTAGCTTTTTAACTTTTAGCCAAATCGCTAAAGACTAAGTCGATATAGTTATTGCAAGGCAGTTATGCGGGGGCACCAATGGTCTTTCTTTGTTCTGCGCTATAGCAGCAAAGCTATGAGTGAGCGGCTTATAATCAAAGAAAACTAACTAATTAGGTGATTTAGACATGTCACAAAATCCAATGGAAAAAGGTGCAAAGCCGCCACATCCTGAACAACAGCAAGATGTGC
>JALYGW010000075.1 GCA_030776915.1 Thermoproteota archaeon | reverse complement strand
GCAACAAGCACATTGTTAACATAGCTTGTAGCGATGAGACCTGCTCTTTTCTCTTGGAGACTACCTGTCGCTACTGCATACCCGACTAGGCAGTAGGCAGCATAGCAGAGAAATGCTGTTGCCACAGTTTGGAGCAGGAACATCTGCTCTGAATAAAAAAATCCTGCGAACTTGGCAAACATACCCCAATTTATGAGTATAATGAAAACAAGCGATAAAGGAAACGAATTCTTATCCAAAAATTTTGAACCTGCAGAAAAATACTTGTTGGTAAGCCAGCCAGCCGCCAGCGGCGTGAACAGTGCAATAGAAAGCAAGAATATCATATGTAGCAAAGGTATTTCAAACTGCGAGTGAATAAATGCATAGACAATAGATGGCAACACAAATGGGACTGCAACTGAGGTGATAATTATCATGCCTATTACAAGCGGAAGCTGGCCACCTATGAGGTTTACAACGAATGGCGCGCCAAGGCCTGTAGAGATGCCCGAAAGGAGCAGGATTGGTAAAGCGAAAGGCTCGTAAACAACATGTGCAAGAGCATACATCCCAGCCGGCAATGCAACTAGTTTGATAATTGACAGAACGGCAAGCTGTCTTGGTTTTTTAAACACCGCGACAAGATCAGACAGGTTGAGTCTTAACAAGTTTAGAAACAATAAGGCACCAAGCCACACAAGGATATATGGCTCGATCATCTTGCCAGCTGCAGGTAACAGGACGCCTGCAGACATAGACGCAGCTATGGCTGCAATTAAAACGATGTCATCATGGAGCAAGTGCTTTCAGCTGTTGTATCATTTCTTGTATGTAGTCAAATCCCTGCTGCCAAAATTCTTCCCTTGAAATGTCAATGCCTGCTTCCATCAGGAGCTCCTCTGGTTTCCTTGATCCGCCTGCAGACAATATCTTGAAATACTTGGGAACAAAAGACGATCTGCCTTCAAGCTTGTACTGCCTGTAAAGGGAAAGAACGAGCAAGTTGCCAAACGAATAAGCGTAAGTGTAAAATGGCGTGTGGTAAAAATGAGGAATGTATACCCATTCCCATTCAAAATCAGGAGATATTGTTATCGAGGTGCCAAATTGCTCCTTGAGATTGTCCATGTATATTTTTGCAACTGCATCAATGGTAGCATTATTTTCGCCTATCGCTTCGTGCGCGTTAATTTCAAAAAGCGTAAAATATGCCTGACGGATTATTGTCGCATAAAGGTTGTCTATTTGCTCTGCTAGCAAAATCCTGCGCTCCTTTTTCGACATCTTTTCTGCCAGCTTTTCGTTGAGTAGCATCTCGGCGAACACTGACGCAGTTTCTGCAAGCGGGAGTGGCGCATGGAAGACCATTAATGGCATGTCTGAGGCAAGCATGCTGTGTATTGCATGGCCAAACTCGTGAGCAAGAGTCGATACGTCCCTTGAAAGTCCATCAAAGTTTAGGAGCACGTAGGGTGTCAGCTTGGGGGTCACGGTATAGCAAAACGCACCACCGCGCTTTGCTTTCCTTATTTCAGAATCAATATGGTGCTCCGCAAACACTTGCTCGGCCAGCCTGCGGAACTGAGGATCAAAGTCCCTAAAGCTATCTAGCACAGTCTCGACTGCTTTGCCATAGGTGAACTTTTCGCTGTCAGATGCTTTATTTGATATAGGAGCGTAGAGGTGATATCTATACAGTTTTTTCATTCCTAGCATCTTAGCTTTTTCTACAAAATAATCACGAAATATGGCTACATTGCTTCTACATGCTGCCAGTAATGCCTCAACCGTTGCATCGTCAAGGTTATTGGCTATGTTACGTACAGAGATTGGAGATCTATATCCGCGCATCATAATTGCCTCGTCACGCCATTGCATGATAATGTTCTGGTAAATCTCGCCCAGCACACCACTGTTCATTTTGTAGATCTGCAATAACGATTTGTAGGCAGCTTCTCTTCTATTGCCATCTGGGCTTCTGACGAGTGACACTAGCTTTTCCTTGTTGTCAAATTTTTTCTCTATTGTTCTTCTACCGTGCCGAAGCTTTATCGTAAATTCAAAACCGCTTGTCATCTTATCATATATCTTGATAAGTGCTCTGATGCCCGTAACTTCAAGAGTGCTGATTATCTTCTCCTCAGGCTCGCTGAGCGAATACTTGGCGACCAGCCGCTTATGACGGAGATGTTCCTGATACGCCTTTGGAATGGCATTTATTAGTCTGTTTGCGTTTTCGTCGTCGATCTGCTTTTTGAACCATAAATCAAAAAATAGCATCCTGTTGCTGATTTCTGATGCCAGTTTCTCCATCTTGATGACTAATGCAGACGCCTCGTTTGAAGATGTGTCGGCGTAGTAGCTCAGGTATGCATGGCCGCTTGCAATTGACACTTTTTCAGAGATGCTTTCGAGCATATGAAGAAGGTCTTCAAACTCTTCCGGCGAAATATCGGGGCGAAGGAACTGTCGGCTCCCTTCAAATTGCGCAACCTGCTCTTCAATAGATCTCAAAAACCAGGAAAACTCTTCACTGGAAGGATCTTTGACGAGATCACTTATGTCCCACCGTCCGACCTTCATATTGGCATAGTTACTAGTCATATGGGGTTACAGGCACTTACGATCTTGCCGTCACATAAGTATCTTGTTGAGCCTAAGGTAAAAAATTGCAGCCAAAAACAGCTATATGGGCTCTTGCTGTGAGTGAAGCTTACTTTGCATTCTTGGAGCAGATTTGGACGAGAGGCCGAATATGTAGTAGCTCTTTATTTAAAGTCTTTGGGGTGGAACGTCGCTCTGTCAAGAGGAAGCAGGGGACCAGCAGATATTATCGCTACATGCGGCAATAC
>JALYGW010000074.1 GCA_030776915.1 Thermoproteota archaeon | reverse complement strand
GCGTCACTTTGAGCCGCTCTGCGTCGTCGATTACGTGGTTGTTTGTGAGGATATAGCCCTTTTCATCTATGACTACTCCTGAGCCTACTCCTTCTACTGGAAATATCCTGAAGATCTGGTCGTGTAGCATCCTCACACTTGCAATGTTGACAACGCTCTTGCTAACTTTCTCAACCGCGCTGATAAGTACATCTTCTGGAATAGGTATCATGTCATTATATTGGAGGGCAGCAGGTAAATTGACCGGCTATTCTAGAATCCAGTCACACTCGTTGAACAAGAGTAAAAAAGTGATTTTAAATGTCATGAAATGATGTTTTAGCAGGCTATACTTGCAAAAAAGAATTGGCCGATTCAAAGCACCAATGAATGGACAATATTGTAAACTATGTTAAAGCAGACAGGTCAATAGTGCTCAAATTTGAAGTATTTTTGCATACAGCGAAGAAAAGACAAGCAATGATGATGATGATATGGCATCGGTTACCCAGAGTTAAATTAGCAGCGCTGCACTAGAAGACGAACATGAAAGGCCTTGGCCTTGCCTGAACCATTTTTTATGGCCTGTAATGCGCTGCAAATGTATCCGGCTCATTAGAGCCAAAATCGTGCATAAATTGATCCCTGATGAGCCTGCCATATATCACCAAGTCGCGTGCCATCATCCGCAGCCTGCTTGACAATCTTGCATTCACCGTTTCATGTCCTGTAAAGTCCTGTGGACCATTTATCGATACACCATAGGGAATACTCCATCCATAGCACTGGCGCACCGCTGTGCGCATCTGATCCATAACGGTAAGCCCTTTTTCGTGCGATGCAACTATGTATCCAAACACTTTTCCTGCAAACTCTTCATAAAAGTGATCGAGAAAATTCTTAAGAGCACCGGATATCGAGCCATGGTAGTCTGGCGATGCAAGGATAAAAGCGTCAGCCCAACCTATGGCCTCGGCTGCACGTTCCACTTCTTCTGACGCTATGGCACTTGGGTCATATAAGGGCAATACTATTCTATTGAGTTCTAGTAGGCGAACTTCTGCGCCCTGCTTCTTGGCATACTCTAGTGCAATTTTAAGTGCCCGTGTGCTGTATGATCCCTGCCGAGTGCTACCCGCAACTCCTAACACGTTAAATGTATTTTTCATCTCTTATTATTATTGAACTTAGCCGGATTAATCGACTTGCTTTTACAGTAACTGGTCACATCATCAATTGTTGGTAATCGCATACTTGTATGGCATGTTCAGTCTGCGTAGCCGCATTCGAGGGTAGAGCCTTCGCTATCATAACTTGCACCCGACTGACACACAGTATTGCAATCTATATGATAATGATCATCTTGTTGCCCTTCGTTATTGCTCTGTTGAACTAAACGGTGCTAAACGGTGATGCGCTTGGCACATAATAGGCATTCAACAATTACCTGACTTTCGCTCTTATTTATCACTTTGAACTTCTTTGAACCACATGACAGACACACAGGGCACGCCCTCTGACCCTTTACCACGTCTTCTATTACCACCTCTGTGGGATGCTATCCGAGTGGGCCAGCATATTTATCCTTACAATGCCTCCAACCTGCTGTATTATCTTAGCGACTGCCGCTGGTACTAGATGCTCCCATGGCTTACCCTCTTGCATTAGATGTCTAATGTTTGTGCCATTGTACTCATTTGTTTCTGCAAACACAGGGTCCTCAATGGTAATGCCGGAGTCTTGAGAGCGTGCAAGGTACTTTACAAAGTCGTTGCCCGAGTACAGCACATCAAATGGTGGAACCATTGACCGTAGGTAGGCAAGCCATCGAGCATTGTTCTCATCATTTGCAACAGGTACAATATAGCATCTTGAAAGATCAATCTCTGCTTCTTTCAATGCCTCATGAATCATTAGTATCCTCTCGCCTGCACTGAAAGGATCCTTCTCGATAAAGTTGAACTGCGCGCTCCCAATTATTATCACGAGCTCATCGCACTTGCTTAGGATCTGCTTTGTAAGTGCCAAGTGACCCTTATGGAAGGGCTGGAAGCGTCCGAGCATGAGTCCACGTCTTGTCATTGTAGTTTGCCTAACTTATTCTTCCACTGCTCTATTTCTTTTGCTTCTATCTTGCGAAAGATCGGCTCTACCTTGCCAAGTTCATGGCCTTCAGGAATTGCTCTGATGTCATTAGCCGACTCCCACACCTGCTGATGAACATTGGCACTTCCAAGCTTGAGCTGGGACCATATCTTTTCACATGAAAAGGGAATGAACGGTTCAAGCAAGATCGCCAAGCTTCGTACTGCATTTACCGATACGTACACCGTTGTATTTGAAGTATGCTTGTTTGCCCAAGGTGAGTTTGTCTGGAAATAATGGTTCATATAATTGCAATATTTTAGGATCCTCTTCAGCGACTTGTCTATTTCATTGCTTGACATCAGCCTGCCTGTTTCATCCACTGTTCCAGCTAGCTCTTTTTCTATCGTATCGTCAATGCTGGATGGCGTGGGCACTATGCCTTGAAAGGACTTTTGCGTGAATGAAAGGGCTCTATTTATGAAATTGCCGATGTTGGCGATCAGCTCATTGTTTATCCTTTCATAGAATGCATCAAAGTCAAAATTCAGATCGTCTTGCGAGTATGTAACTACAGACGCGATGTAGAATCTCAAATAGTCAGGGTTGAATGCAGAAGTAAAATCCTTCAGGCCAATATACCACTTCCTGCTCTTTGATATCTTTTGGTTCTGCAGCATAAGGTGGCCCCTTGTGGGGATACATTCTGGAAGCTTGTATTCTGAATCGATGCCAAGGCGTATTGCCGGCAAGAAGAGGTAGTGGTGGTAGATAATGTCCTTGCCAATAAAATGGTAAATCTTCGATTCGTTCCAGAATCTCTTGCCGCTGCCTCCCCTATCCTTGACGAACTTGACAAGGGATGAGATGTAGCATAGGTGGTTATCAAACCAGCCGTAAAACACCTTACCCTTTGCCTCGGGTAGGGGTATTGGCACGCCCCATGAAAGGTCACGGGTGATGTCCCAATCCTGCAGTCCTTCGTTTATCCAGTTTATGACATAGTTCTTGACGTCTGGCTGCAAGTGTGTGTTTGACAAGAGCCACTTTTTCAGTTTCTCTTCAAAGCTTGACAGACGGAAAAAGTAGTGTTTGCTCTCTCTTTTGAGAGGTGGCCTGCCGCAGATTGCACACTTAGGCTCCAGTATCTGATCGGGGACGCGGCCACACTTTTCACACAAATCTGAATACTGATTTTCTGCATTGCAGTAAGGACATCTGCCAATTACATATCTGTCTGGTAAAAATTTGTTGTCATAGGTGCAGTAGAACTGAATTACGTTCTGGTCATAAATGTGGCCGTTCTTGCGCAATTGGTTGAAAACATACTGGACAAACTCAACATTTTCTTTGGAGCTTGTCTTATAAAAAAAATCAAACGAAATACCTAATGATTCAAAGTCTTCTTTGTCCTGCCTGTTCCAGTATTCAACATAATCTTTGGGACTTTTTTTCTCCTTCTCTGCTCTTATCAAGATCGGAGTTCCAAAATCATCAGTAGCACAGATATGGTAAGCCTTCAACCCGTTGAGTCTCAAAAAGCGTGAGAAAATATCTGCCGGTAGATATGTGGAGGCTATATGACCTAGATGTATCTCGCCATTTGCATAAGGGAGTGCACTTGTAATGACTGCGCTACTGCTATTATCCGGCATCACACTTGCAATCAATGCACAGCATTTTAATCTAACTGGAGTGCTGGTAGCGCTCTTGCTCCTCTATCATTTGATCTATTCTGATGCCCATTGAGTCAAGTGCATAGCTTCCAACATCCTGATCTATTTGTTCTGGCACGCTATGCACTTTTACTTCCATCCTGTTATGGTTTTTTGCAATGTACAAAATAGATAGCAGCTGGTTGGCAAATGAAAGATCCATTACTTCCGGCGGGTGGCCTTCTGCAGCAACTAAGTTGACCACTCTCCCCTTTGACAGCAAGAACAACCTCTTTCCATTAACCTCAAAACGCTCGATATTTGGACTAATCTGCACCGATTGGCAGGAGCTGATGTCATAAAGGCTCTTAGTATCGATCTCGACATCAAAGTGGCCTGCGTTTGCAAGAATGACAGCATCTTTCATCTTAAGAAAATGCTCCTTCCTTATTACACACGTTTGTCCCGTACATGTAACAAAAACGTCGCCAGTAGGCGCAGCGTCTGACATTCGCATTACCTCAAATCCATCCATCTTGGCTTCGATTGCTTTTATAGGATCAACTTCGGTAACAGTCACTATAGCGCCCATGCCCTTAGCCCGAGTTGCCACGCCCTTGCCCACCCAGCCATAGCCGCATACAACGACGTTCTTGCCTGCCAATAGTATGCCAGTTGCCCGCAGTATGCCTTCAAGGGTGCTCTGCCCAGTGCCATGTCTGTTATCAAAAAGGTATTTTGTACGCGCATTGTTGACTGCTATAATGGGATAAAGGAGTCCGCTGGCCCTTTCTAGTACAAGAAGTCTCTTTACCCCCGACGTTGTCTCTTCGGTGCCACCGGCTATGCCCTTTGCCTTTTGCTGATGGGCCATTGAGTGGAGATCACCTCCGTCATCAGTTACTATGACAGGTCTAAATGCAAGCACATTGCGGATGCACTGCTGATACTCTGATTCTGTCTCGCCACGCCAAGCGTACACATTTACACCAATATTGTACAGAAAAGCTGCAACGTCATCCTGGGACGACAAGGGATTTGCTGAACAAATTGCGATGTCTGCGCCCAAGCTCTTTGCAGCCATCACAAGGACTGATGTTTCTTTTGTAATATGAAGACAAAAGCCAAGCCGAAAACCTGCCAGCAATTGACTGGTCTGGTTAATTGCTCTTATCTTTTCAACTATGCCCATACGGCTGGCAGCCCACTCATATGAGCGCCTTCCCTTGTCGGCAAGGTTGCAATCCGCTATTTTTCCGGGCACGATTTATGAATGATGGGACATGCAATAAAAGCTACTGGTTTTCATACTCTTGTTCGCGGAACCTTGCTCTTCCCCTTCTTATGAGTACAAAGAGTGCAAGTATTATCGCTATCCACACAACGCTTAGCATGATGTTGCTAAAACTAACGTAGAGGTACGGCATTGCATCGATCATATCTTGCTGGATGATCTCTAGCGATACATGAATGTCCAACATGCCAGAATTGTATTCAGCACTATGGGGCTCCATTGATGCTATCGAGTTGGCGCGGGTCACAATGTCATTTAGATTTCCTTGTATGAGTGCCAAGTCTGTCTTTGCAGTCGGAAATACCCATACCGGATTGCCGCTCTCTGGCAGTTCCATCTTCGCCTTTGATACAAAGCTTGCCAGAGCTTCGGGAGTCTGTGCAGTCTGGGCCCTCTTCAGGTATCCAAGCGCGCTGTCGACAGGGTAAACGGCCTGCTCGTATCCATAAAGGGCCATAGCTATGCCAAAAATCATAAGAGCCAGAACGCCGGCCATCATGAGCCTGTATGACGATGTCATGCCGGAATTGATATTGCTATAGCATTGGCAGAGATATTTAGATGTGGCGGATAAGTCTGTATTGATGCCTCTGCAGTCCGATAACCAATTTATAGTCAGATTGATTACAAGGTGATGATAATTGGCATTTGTCAAGGTCGCCCAGCGGGGCGAGATTAAAGAGAACAGCGGTAAGGAGCTTTACATTAATGGTACAAGAATTGCGCTTTTCTATGCAAACGGCAAATACTATGCAATTG
>JALYGW010000073.1 GCA_030776915.1 Thermoproteota archaeon | reverse complement strand
GAATACGGCACCGCGATAATGGAACTTCAGCAAGATGCCATAGACAAAGGCAACAGCATATTGATCGCTGACGACCTGATAGCAACAGGTGGGACTGCAGTAGCAGCTGCGCAGATGATAAAAGAGCTTGGGGGCAAGGTGGCTGGCTTTGCGTTCATAATTGAACTTTCAGACTTGAAGGGTGCTGACAGATTGCGCAAGGTGGGCTATAATGTCGAATCATTGGTGACTTTTCGTGGAGAATAGCGCAGATATCGGCATAATCGGGGGGACTGGAATCTATGATCCAGAACTTTTTAGTGCAAAGCGCGAGATCAAGGTGCATACGCCTTATGGCGAGACTTCCGATCTTGTGACGATAGGCGAATATTCAGGGGTCAAAGCAGCATTTGTACCACGTCATGGACGAGGTCACAGGATACATCCTCACATGATAAATAATAGAGCAAATATATGGGCTTTAGAGCAGCTTGGGGTCAAACGCATTATTGGCCCATCTGCTGTTGGAAGCCTTAAAGAGGCTTTCAAGCCTGGCGATATTTCAATTCCTGATCAATTTGTTGACTTTACAAAAAACCGCCGCTATACATTCTACGATGGTGGGCAAGTATGCCACGTTTCTTTAGCTGATCCATTTTGCCCAGAACTACGCGACATTGCGATCGATAAAATAAAGAAACTAAAATATTCACTACACAGCGAGGGGACGTACATCTGCATTGAAGGGCCGCGCTTTTCCACCAGAGCGGAATCAAGATTCTTCCGCGACGTGATGAAGGCAGATATTATTGGCATGACTCTTGTACCAGAAGTTATCCTTGCAAGAGAAGCCGAAATCTGCTACTTATCTATAGCCACCATCACTGACTATGATGTTTGGGCAAATCACCCGGTGACCTCTGCCGAGATAATCGAGACGCTTGCCAAGAATGTGGAAAAGACAAAGAAATTGATTGCAGAGTTGGTAGATACAATTCCTGCAGAAAGAAATAAATGTACCTGCAGCAAGGCACTCGAAGGTGCTCTAGTCTGACGGAGGGGGCTTCGATCCTTTCAGCAAAATAATGTCACCTTCAATCAACTTGCGCTGAATCGTTATTTGTAGCTGCTCCGGGTCAATTCCCATTTTCGCTATTTTGTCTAAAGTTGTCTTGGATATCTTGATGCTTGCGTTGTGACCTCCAATGCGACCAAATGCTATTGCAGTAAAGCGGAATTCCTGATCCTTGACAACAAAATACCCAGAGAGCTTACTTGCTATTTCGCTCCCGCTAGCGCTCTTTACAAACACGGTAACTGGAATGTCATCATCGTGTATCATTTGTTTGGTGCATCCGTCACTTCCATGTTACGGTTGACATTCTCTTCGACCAAAAAGCTCCACCACTCAGGGTCAACGATTTTAAAGTTCTTGACATTCACTTCGACTGGATTGTCATCCGCATCTGTAAATGTCATCCTACCTTCCTTTATCATCTTGATAAGCCGCCAGCGCAGGTGACCTTTTAAGTTTCTGCTGATCGCCACAGCCCATTTTTTGTCTTTGTCAATCTTAGGCATGCCAAGGTAATCAACGATTTCTAAAACCCCTAAACGCTTTTCTTCACAGAACATTTCCTTTGTCATAAGGCTTCGCCAGATGTCCACTGAACCCATTGTCCTGCCATTTTCGTTAATATTTATTACACCAAAATAGACTACCTTGTCGCCGCCAGTTGGGTCCGAAGTCGTCATTATGATAATATTCCTTGTTGTATGTTGCCATCTATTTAGTTCTTGCATCCTCATATGGCTTTTCAAGTACGATGCCGATGTTGTCGATCTTGAGGTTCTTTTTGAAGGGTATGTGCTCTTCCTCGCAGCGCCTTCTGTAGCGATTGGTTATTGCAAACCGGGGATGGAGTGATTCAAATTCCGTCTTTGTAATTTCAATGACCATGCCTCTGTTGACCAGTGATCTTGCTGCAGTAAGCGCACGCTGCTCATCATTCCAGCCAAGTGCACTTGAAACCTTGGCTGGGTCCATTTTGCCTTTTTTCACAATAGCTATGTAAACCTTGGCTTCGTCTTCTCTTATCTTGAGTTCTGAAATGATGACTTGCTCTATGTTTGATGGGTTGAGTGTCATGTTACTTTTCTTTCTAATTCAAACGATTTGAGCAATATATCTTCAGACTGTTGTGGTCATCTTTCACATGAAGCCAATATGCTGGTTGCAAGGCTATATGTGACACGACATCCTAGTTCTAGTGGTTTTTTGCCAAATTAATGTAGTTCTCTACTGCCTTGCTCTCAAATTCAAGATCTGCTTTGACCTTTGAATGAAGGGTTAGATGTTTTGTCAGACAAAGCAGACCAATTATTTCACACTTTGTCAACTCTGCCGGCTCGCTTTGTGAGATATCATCTAGATATTGAATCCTGATTGCGAACAGCTCTATGTCTCCAAGCTTCAAGTAGTTTGCATCTTGGGAACATCTACATATGTAATAAGTCTGATGTCCTGCATATGTGTGTGTTTTGACCTACCAAAAGTAGTGGAATATTTGAATGCCAATAGGTTTAACATAGCGAAAGCACATGCTGCTTCTATCTCTTGGGATATCTATAGGAATATGACCTATGACCTATTGCATAATTTACACTTTTAAGACAAAAATGTCATTTTAAAAAATATATTTGTCACTCAATACATTCAGCTGAGGCAAAAATGCCAATATTGACTTGACATACTGTCATTAATATGGGGACACATTTGAAAATAATATGGTTCTATACGTTAGCTTAGAACCCATGTTTTATGTTTTGCTGTTGTGATGATTTCTGATTACAATCTTTCAAAGCCACGAATGATGCAGGGGCAGGTGTGTAAGATGAAGCGGGATTCTTGACATCATCATGATCACCGATTCCATAAGCACTACCACTCCACTTCTTATAAGGCATATATTGATGGTAAGCGACAGATTCTGTGTCTGGACTTGTTGTAGGTATGCTACTTCCCAGAGAGACAACGAGTCCGACAATGAGCAAAGAGGAAATGGCGATGGCCCGTATCCCTCGGGAGATCGGATACCTTGCTGCAAAGTGAGCAAAACTTTTTTCTCTTCAATAGAGGCACTATAATTCTCTCTTGTATGCGGTGCTTCCGATTTACGCGGATATATATCGGAATCGACAATTTGCAGGATTTCTTTTCGCCGCTCTCTATTTATTGATATATACCCATTAGGTTGGTAATCATCTAACGTGACGTACCCGTGAAGCTTCAGGCTAGAGATTGCAGAAAGCACGCTGTCCTCACAGTCATCAGGAAAGCCGCTTACCAAAGTAGAGAATTTCAGGGGCTGTTGCCTCTTTATGAGAATACGTAGTACAGCAACCTCAAAAGTATTCACAACAATGCTTAAGCAATTGCGTTATTAATCTTTTTATCCAGATAAGAACGACTTTTTGGTGCAGAAAGGATTA
>JALYGW010000072.1 GCA_030776915.1 Thermoproteota archaeon | reverse complement strand
TAATCCTTTTGAAGGATTTATAAAGAAAAAACAAGAGCTTAACGCTGCAGTCACCAATTTGTACAAAGCAATAGAGCAGCTTGAGGCGACAGGGGTAGTAATAAAAAGCGTAGATGAAGGCTTGCTTGATTTCCCTTCAAGGAGGTTTGACGAAGAGGTCTGGCTATGCTGGAAAGTAGGGGAAAACAAGATCAAGTTCTGGCATGGAAAAGATGAGGGCTTTATGGGCCGCAAGCCCCTTGAAAGCACAGGCGTAATAGAGCCGTAGCTTTATAGAATCTATTGGCGGCAAATTAATATGCCTATTGACGCCGCAGAGTTTGATGCCCACAAAGACGTTGGATCAATCATTACGCAATTCTTATGTAGAAACTCGGACAAAGGCTATTCTGTCAGAGAGATAGCACAGGCAACCGGTATTGCAGAGGCAAATGTAAATAGTGCCATGCTCAAGTTAGGATTATCTGATCTTGCAAGCGCCATAGCAGGCAAGAGGAGAAAGTTTCGGATAGAGGATGTAACGATAAATGGTATAACCTATTACCGGTGTGTTTCTCAATGATTTCAAAAAAACATACTAATAAGCTTCTCCTGCCATATGGCAGGAGATAAGTGCTATCTATTTGGCTACGAGCTATTCGGATCCGATTTCTGCTAGCATCAGTAATTGCAGTCAGTAACGGCCTTGCGATTGCTTACTGGAAATATGCTACCATAGACCCACTTTATGCCGTACTTACGTATATTGGTGTGGTTTTTTTGCATGCAAGCGTAGACCTTCTCAATGACTACTGGGATCATAAGCGAGGAATCGATAGCAAAACGAAAAGAACAAAGTTCAGCGGGGGAACAGGAGTTCTTCCTGAAAATCTACTGACACCGCGCACAGTATACATAGCTGGCATAATATTCCTGATCCTTGGCGCGTCCATAGGGACATATTTTGTCGCAATACGCGGCATAACGATAGCAGTAATACTTGGCTTTGCAGTCGTTGCGATCTACTTTTATTCAACAAGAATTGTAAATGCTGGTTTGGGTGAGCTCTTTGTTGCTATCAAGGGGGCTATGATCGTGCTTGGAACGCTTTACGTCCAAAACGCTGTATTAGAGCCTGCTGCTCTATATGCTGGAGCAATACTAGGTCTCCTGTCTGCAACAGTGCTCTTTATCAATTCGTTTCCAGATTATGAAGCAGATAGATCAAAAGGACGTCGCACCCTAGTAATAATTCTCGGGAAGAAAACTGCTTCAGCTATATTTCCGATATTTATCATTGCTGCCTATGCTTTGATCGCCGGAGGTATTTTTCTCGGCTTTACGAAGATCTATTCGCTAATCAGTTTTGCATCGATACCGCTTGCTATTAAATCAATCTTGTCACTGAGAAAAGAACCGGAAAGTATTGAAGAGATAGTGCCTGCAATGGCTTCAGCCGTAACATACTCTAGGATTACTGGCTTTTTGCTGGCTATCAGCTTTATTCTATAGATGAGAGAAATATATTCTTCTAAATTTTTTTCTGTTGGTTGCTTTAACAACAGGTTTTGTCTTGAAAGTATCGTGGCAAAAGGGTAAAGCCTAAATCTCTAATCAGCATTAAAATTCGATTCGTTATTATTTTGCATGTTACTATATGTAAACTATTGTCGTCTTCATCGTCGCCGCCGTCGTCGTCATCATCATCGCCATACCAAACGCTTGAGGGCTATGCTACACCGGAGGGCACAAAGAAATACACAGAGTATGCTATCTCACAGGGAAGGCCTAGAAGCCACTTTAAGTCTTTTGACAGCCTGCACCTATCAAGCATAGGCATGGGGACATATTTGGGTCAGCTAAGTGAGGAAGATGATCAGGCTGTTGAAAATGCGGTCTATCAGTCAATCAAGTCTGGCGCAGTCAATGTCATCGATACTGCGATAAATTACCGTGCCATGAGGTCGGAAAAGAGCATCGGTAGAGCACTTCTGCATCTCATAAACGACAGGATAATTTCACGAGACCAGGTTTTTGTGTCTACCAAGAATGGCTATATCACAAATGACGGTGACTATCCAAACATCGACGTAATGGAATACATTCACAAGATGTATATCCAGTCTGAAGTAATGACTGCCGACGACATCAGCTCCGGCTACAATGTCATCAACCCTAACTACCTTGCCAAGTGCATTGACAAGTCACTCATGAACATGCACATTTCTACCATCGATCTCGTTTACATTCACAACGCCTTTGAAAGTTGGTATCAGGATGTAAGCAGGGAGCAGTTCATGGAGATGCTTGTAAAGGCGTTTGAAGTTTATGAAAAATATCGGGCTAAAAACAAGATTCGTTACTATGGCATGGCAACTTGGACCTGCTTCAGAGTTCCACTCGGTAGTCCGGAATACCTCTCGCTTGAGCAAGCAGTCAAGAGTGCTGAGAATGCTGGAGGCCAGGACCACGGGTTTAAATTTATCCAGCTCCCGTACAATCTTGCGTACAGCGAGGCACTTTTGCTTAGAAACCAATCAGTAGGTTCTGAGGAAAATCTTACAATTCTGCAAGCAGCAGCAAAACTCAACATTGGCATATTTACTAGCATACCTCTCTTTCAGGGAAGGCTCCTCGGTAGTCAGATCCCTAATTATGGGAATGTTACTGATCCTGTAGCCAAACTGCTGCAGATAATTCGATCAAGTCCATCAGTCATTGCACCTCTCATCGGACAGAAAAAGGCCGAGCATGTTGAAGAAAATCTAAAGACTGCAAATATGCCGCCTCTTTCAGAGGAAGAATTCAAGCAAGCTGTTCGAATACTCACCAGCCAGCAATTATAAGAAATCTAGAAATTACGGGCGTAGTGTGTTGGTCGATGACAGTAGCGTATGAAAGGGGTTCTGGTATTGATTGAAGCAATTTACGTGATATTAACAATAGTAGTAGCAGTAGCAGTACTGATGGCTACTAATAGCTCAACTTTCCTTCAAGCCAATTCTTTATTACCTGCAATTAGTGCTTTTGGTTCAGCTGGCAGCTTGACCGCTGATTCCTTGGCAGGAGTAATGTATGTACAAAACTCAAATTCTAACAGCATCTCTGTCGTAGACCTAGCGACAAATGCAATTTTGAGGAATATCACAGTTGATGGGACGCTTCACAATATCAAACTCTCTGAAGATCAACTGACGCTATATATACTCACATCAGATAGGGATTCTGGAATCATCTTTATGCTGAATACTACAAGCAACGAGCTGGTGAAGGAAATAACTACAGAAGTTTCTGTCCAAGATCTTGCAATCTTTAATAATACTATGTATGCAAGCGACGTAGTTGGAGGAAAGATACTGGTGATGAACGTAAACGGAACTCTCATAGATGAAATCGATGTTGGCTCTAGACCTCAATACATGGAAGTGAGACCTGATGGAGAAGTGCTATATTTCACCAGGTTAGGAGGTCCTATCTCTGTAGTTGACTTGGAACAAAAAATAGTGATAAAGGAAATAGATTCTGGGAGTATGCCCCATCGTCTTTCCTTTACTAATGGGGGCGCAATCCTATTCGCTGTAAACGCGGAAAGCGATACCCTGTCAGTCATCGACTCACATAAACACGAAGTAATCAAAACTATCCCTGTTGGCGATAGTCCACGATACGTTGC
>JALYGW010000071.1 GCA_030776915.1 Thermoproteota archaeon | reverse complement strand
GAAGAAATACTTTCACTATCATTTCTAAACTCCTCAAATGTAGTTACCCTGGTTTCTACTGAAAAATTTGTTCTTACAAGCTTGATGCCCACTGTTCGAAAGAAGTAACGGTGATCTTTAACTCTTTGGTAAATGTCACCAACTAACTCGTCCAGATGTCCATGTATCTTTTCTTTATCTCGAGTATAGATATCCAGGGTATCCTCAGTACTGAGAGATACATTGTCAGTTCTTGGCGCTACGTTCTCCTCATCAGTGCCGTTAGCAACTTTCCACATCCAATAACCATTTTTTCCAAATCTTTCTTTTAGTTTCTGAACATCGGCTTTGGCTAACTGCCCCAATGTATCAATTCCTATCTCTTTTAGTGCCTTTTGTGTTTTTGGTCCAATGCCGGCCACAGTGCCGACGTCAAGAGGCTCAAGAAATTTCTTTAGCTCGGTAGGATAAACAAGAGTTAGACCATCAGGCTTCTCAAAATCAGACGCAATTTTTGCAGCAGATTTCGTTGATGCAATTCCTATAGAGCATGACAGACCGCCACATTTTTCTTTAATTGTATTCTTTATTTTCGCAGCGTACGCTTCAGGACTTTCGCTTTGGATTCTTGTTGTACAGTCCAAGAAGGCTTCATCTATACTTGCTTGTTCTAGAGTATCTGCATATCCTTGAATTGCATTCATTACCTGCTCTGATATCGCTCTGTAGTACGGTATATCAACAGGGTGTAGTATTAGATCAGGGCATAATGATTTAGCTTTTGAAAGTGACATGGCAGAGCTAACACCATATCTCCTTGCTTCGTATGAGCATGAGGAAACTGCTCCTTTCATAATATCTCCCATTTTCTCATCTGTCATGATGACTGCATGAGCCTTTCCCTTCAATGAAGGGTCTCTTAATTCCTCACAGGATGGATAAAAGGCATTCAAGTCAATACAAGCTATGACTCTACCTATCCACTTTTTATTGGACTTAAATATATAGACGCACATGCTTAGCTCGACACAACTGTATTATGCCTTTTACATTTATCTAAATAATCATTAAAGAAAAGTTCGCAGCGGTATATAACGAACCGCAAAGTAGTCAAAGACGCACAGCGAACTCAAGGAGGCTAAGGTACTACACAATTAGTGGGATAGCAGGCCCTATTCTACTTCTAATCGCAACAGTAGTTAGTGGTATGTTTTTGATCCTTCATATTCACATGTCCGCAAAACAGGAAGCGAATTGATGGCTAGAGGAGCCCTCATTAAGGTAGTAGTAGTGGACAGCATCATATGCTCTTTTCAAATATTGCAGTTATCTCACTTGCAATTGGCTTGCATAAGGGGATGAGTCTGTGACTATCAGTACAAAGTCCGAAATATGACTACGCTCGCTCTCTATCTGTTATTCTTATTGTCTAGCTCCTACTGACCGGGAGGATTGTCTTTGAAGACTCATCCGTAATCTTTTTGATTCTTCACGTGTCAGCTCTATACTCTTAGTCAATACATCAAGCAGAAAAGCCAGCTCACTGGCAGAGTACGAAGAAAAAAGTTTATACATTTTTTCATGAAATGGAGTAAAGATCATTTCTAGTTTCCTTTCCAATTTCTTATTTTGAACAGGCTCGACAATGGTTCGACGCCTGTCCTTTGGATCATTTGTCCTTCTTACATATCCAGCATCTTCCAAGCGGTCAATAATGCCTGTTACTGCAGCAGTAGTCAAGCCGGTCAGTTCTGCAAGCCTGCCCGCTGGCATTGCTCCGTAGCTGTGAAGAAAATGCATGCATCTATGGTCAGTGATATGAAAGTCAAGTAGGTCTGCTAAGGCTTGGTGAAATAACATCGTTTCAGTTGACATTTCGGTAAACTTCTCTCTAACAGCGTGAACGATTTCTTCCTGCTTCTCCATGTGGCCCCAAGTACTATATGGAAACAGATAAATATATTAGTTCATCTAATATCTAGATAGGTTAGATAATAAGCAAACTAGTGAATATCAATATGGAAAAGTTGAGACATATATTATCGATCGGGCTGGCGGCAGCAACACTTGCCATCGTCTTGACTTATGTGCTAGGAGCCCCGGCGTTGTTGCAGACAGCTCAGGCGGAGAAAGGTCACGAGCTGTTTATGTCAATGTTTACGCCACTGATTCAAGTAATAACCGGCGGTCATTCGTCGATGGCACAGATGCATGGCGGTGCCCCGGCATCGGAGTCAATGATGGAAGGAATGTCAGAGTCGCAGGTGCAAGAAATGCGGCAAGGAGCGATGGGACTAATAGGAAATAACATACTAGGCAGCCCCGCTACGCTACCTGCTGGAGGACTTGCGGTGAATGTCGTCGCAGGTGCCATTACATTTGCCATAGCGGCATTTGTTATATCATGGAAGCAGAGATCTTATGTCATAGCAGGATTGCTGGCGGCAAGCGGCATAATCCTTATGATACTCCCTCTAGCGAACATGAACTTTGTGATTCCTGGTCCCATAATTGGAGTCATAGTCGGGCTCGTGATTCTTGGACTTGGCGTGGCAAAGGGTATCAGAACGGCAAGGGCTGTAACGGTAGCCCCCAAGTGATAATTTTTTCATAGCATGATGAAACACTCTATTGTCATATCGACAATTATTTCAACTGCTGTCGTAGGAGCTATTGTAGCTTACCTATTACTGGCCGGACAT
>JALYGW010000070.1 GCA_030776915.1 Thermoproteota archaeon | reverse complement strand
CTATTATATCTTGATTCTTTTGCACTATGGCCTGTAAAACCTCCTCCTTTTCTAAAGGAAGTCGAGCCTCCATCATAGAAAGAAAGTTCTTTGATTGTGATAATTTTTCGCTCACGGACAATAGCTCAGAATTACGACTCTCTACTTCAGAGCGTATCTGCTTTAGTCTCTCGGTGTGAGCATCAAAAAGACTTCTCTGCTCCTTGATACTATTACCTATTGAGCGTAATTGGTTCCTGTCAATTTCAATAATCTTGTCCGATAGCTCTTTGAGTTCGCTGGTAAACTGGCGCTTTTGCGCAACGAGATCATTCCACCCAAGAGACTCCAAATCTTTCTCCGACAACGTAATATGGCTTAAAGCCAGATGATATAAAAATATAGCAGGTATAAAGATAGTATAAGATATGATTGGCTCAACCAGCGTGTATGCATCATGACGATTAGCACCGTTTTGCTAATGGCTGCGAAGACAGCACGTGATGGTAGGTTTTACGTGCGTCATATTCGCCCATTATGGTTCCTTTGTCGACAAGATAGAAAAGATTTGAAGCCACGGGACTATGATTTCAGACGATATCTAGAAGCAGACTAAGCAGTTGAGTGGATACGTCAATGGCATAGCGTTCTTTCTACCATTTAGCGACCCCGGGGGAATAGAAAAGTGACTTAACGAGACAAACGATCAAGCATTTTCGCTGGCCGAACAAGATACAAATAGAAATAAGCCGGGCAACTGAACACAAGACAACTGAAGCGTAGACTCCTACTTCCTAGGGAGTTGACCGCTGTAAACGACAAGATCACAAAGGTAGCTCTTTACTGCCCGGATACAAGTTAAGCAATGTATAAAGGCATACTTGACTACGTGCGAGATTGGTTGAAAAAGATGGAAAGATTAGTTGCTGATGTACGAATTAAAATATCTGCAGCTCGAATAACTCTCTAATATTCCGTTTTGCAATTGAGTAATCAATGTACCAAAACGAGCAAGAGTCAGAGCAGAGCTAAAAGGACTATTTTGACCATCGACATGAATAAGGATGTACTGAAACATGACTAGGACTGCGTGCACAAGCGCTACTTCCGACGTACTTTTTTGTATTCTAAATTGCTGTCCTTATATGCCCCCTCCCCCTCCAGTGCACTATCCATTATATAGTTCCATTAAAAAACTACTATATAATGACAAATGCGTCAAGAAATGTAGCAGAATTAGAGATAGACGATATTGAAGGTATTGGGCCAACTACAGCCCGCAAGATGAAGGAAGCAGGAATAAGTTCAGTTATGGAGCTGGCTACAGCAATACCAGAGGAGCTCGCTACAGATTTGGGCGGCTCAAAAGAAACAGCTGCTACCTTCATCATGGCAGCGCAAAAGCTGCTAAGGGAGAGCGGCATACTTGACAATGAATTTACTACTGCAGATGTTGAGCTTGAAAAGAGAAAGTCTCTTTTGCGCTGCAGCACTGGAGCAAAATCCCTTGACGAATTGCTACTTGGCGGCATTGAGACTCAAGCAATTACAGAGTTTTACGGTGAATTTGGAAGTGGCAAATCCCAGATATGCCATACCTTATGCGTCACTGCCCAGGTGCCGGTAGAACAAGGCGGACTTGCTGGCGGAGCCATATTGATTGACACTGAAGGAACATTTAGACCGGAAAGAGTGGATCAAATAGCAAGAGCAAGAGGACTTGACCCAAGTGAAATACTGAAGAGGGTAGCAATATGCAAGGCTTATAATAGCAGCCATCTTGAGCTAATTATCAAGTCGATGGGTAAATACATCGACGACTTTAAGGCCAAAATGATAATAATTGATAGCATTATTTCACTCCACCGCGCCGAGTTTGCTGGCCGAGGCACCCTAGCAGATAGGCAGCAGCGCCTCAACAGCATCATGCACAAGCTGGTGAAGATCGCTGAGATTTACAATGTGGCAATCATTGTTACAAATCAAGTTCAGTCTACGCCAGACACATTCTTTGGAGACCCAACCAAACCAGCAGGCGGAAATGTAATCGGACATGCATCAACATACAGGATATACCTGCGCAAGGCTGGCAATGACAGAATAGCCAAGATAATTGATTCGCCATACCACCCATACTCTGACGTGAGATTCACTGTCAATGAAAAGGGCATTGACGATATCGACTCAGAAGTGCCAAAGAAAAGGACAGTAAGAGAAAAAGAGGACGACTAGATCAGAGAAGAGAAAACTTCTTCTCTGCCTCTTTTAATTTTTCCAAATCTCCGCAGTATCTTATCATTTGCGACAACTTATCCCTCGCTTTACCGCTTTTTATGGCATCTCTTGCATATTCCACTCCTTCTTTAAGATTGGATGAAATTTTGCTCACTACGAGCGCAGCAGCAGCATTGAGAACCACGATATCCCTTTTTTCTCTGCTGCCCTTTCCATAAATTGCCTGCAGAGTGCTCATGACCGAATCTATTTTTGAATTCACTACCAATTGCTCTGCCTTAGCTACTTCCATCCCGACTGCGTTAGGATGAAGAAGTATCCTTCTTGTTGTTTCGCTGTCATTTGAAATCCAATAGATGTCATTTTGGCAAGTATTTGAAAGCTCGTCAAAACCATCATGAGCATAAACTATCATGGCTTCGCTGATATATCCAGCACAGACTTCCGAGAAAACCTGCAGAAGCTGTGGCTCAAAGACTCCAATGAGTTGACCGGATATATTGGTACAAGGGTTGCTCAGCGGTCCGATCTTGTTAAAGACTGTCCTAACCCCAATAGTCTTTCTTACTGAGGCTACGTTCTTCATTGATGGATGGAATAGTGGCGCAAAGAGAAATCCTATACCAATGTTCTCGATGCAGGATTGAACCTTTGCGGGTGGGGCATTCAGATCAAGGCCGATGTACTCAAGAAAGTCTGCGCTGCCGCAGACGCTAGAGGCTGACCTGTTACCGTGCTTGGCCACTTTGGCAGAGGCTGCGGATGCTACAATAGCTGATGCAGTGCTGATGTTAAATGATTTTATTGAGTCACCACCTGTTCCACAGGTATCAATGAGCGATCCGCTTACTTGAGGCGTTATCTTAGTCGCATGGTTTCTCAACGAAACAAGAATTGATCTAAGCTCGTCAGGCGTCTCTCCTTTCATTGCAAGAGCTACAAGAAAAGCCGCAACAGCCGTATCAGGAACCAGCGCAGCAAGGATTGCATCAAACGCTTCAGTGATTTCTGCAGGTGATAGGTCAGTCTTTGCGACCAGCTTTTTTATTTCAGGTCGCAAATCAGTCGATACAGTCATTTTTTCACCATAGATATAAAGTTTAGAAGCATCCTTCGTCCTTCACGTGTGAGGACAGATTCAGGGTGAAATTGAACCCCTTCCATGAGGTATTGCCTATGTCTAATGCCCATTATTTCGCCGTCATCCATAGCTCTTGCAGTCACTTCAAGGCACGATGGGAGGGAATTCTTTTCAGCTACAAGCGAATGATAGCGGGTAGCCTTGAATGGGTTTGCAACATCTTCAAAGAGCCTGTCGGCGGAATATTGTATCAGGCTTGTTTTGCCATGCCTGATTTTCTTGGCATTTATGACTTTGCCACCAAAAGCATGGACAATGCCTTGATGTCCAAGGCAGACTCCCAAAATAGGGATCCTATGCCCTAGTTCTCCGATGACATCTGTACACACACCAAAGTACTTGCGGTCTGCTGGATGACCTGGACCCGGAGATATGACTATAGCATCAGGATCCATTTTAACAACATCTTCTAATGTAATCCTATCATTTCTTAGGACTTTAGGTTCGGTTCCTAGTTCTCCCAGTAACTGAGCGAGATTGTATACAAAAGAGTCGTAATTGTCGATAACAAGTATTTTCATCCAAATCACCTACCTGAGGCTAAAGTATAGTCTAGAACAAGATCCTTAAAGGTGCCAAAATCGACCGCCTCTCTGCATAGTCTCCGTAATTGTGGATACCTTTATCGTATTTAAGTTTACTCCATCGATAAGAAATCTGCTAATGGATTTAGGAATCTATATAATACATGCAAACTATTTGAAATTGTAATAAAATCCTGAGTGGTTATTTTGGTTAGGGTCTTCGTTAATGGGTATGGAAACATAGGGCGCCGTCTTGCAAGCGCACTGGCAGTCGACAAAGAGATCCAGTTAGTTGGTGTCGCGAAATATAGTATAGACGACAAGGTGAAAGAGGCATTGGAAAACCATTATGATGTGTACACGCCAAAGGAATCGATTGGGAACTTCAAAGAACAAGGCTATAACGTCACAGGCTCAATTGAGGAGGCAGTAGAGCGGTGCGATCTAGTGGTAGATGCGGCGAAAGAAGGAGCAGGGTACTACAATAAGAAGAACTTCTATGAGCCTATGAACAAGCCTGCAATATTTCAGGGAGGAGAGGAAAGGAACGGCGAGCGAGCAGTAGCAGATATGATCCACAACTCACGTGTCAACTATGACAAGGCCGCAGGCAAAACATATGTGATACAAGGTAGCTGTAATGTGTCCGGCATGGGCAGGGTAATGCAGCCACTAATTCAAAAGTTTGGCGATAGGATCAGGCGCTTTGATATCGAACTTGTCAGAAGGTGGGCAGACCTTGAAGATACCAAGGCCGTCAAAGACTCAATTGAGTGGGACAGGAATCCCCACCATCAAGACGATGTCAAGGACTTTATCCCCCACGCTAACCTATATGTCGATGCTTTCAAGGTACCCTCAAGGATGATGCACCTACACCAAATGTTTGTTCGATTTAGTGACGGAGCGGTGCCGACCAAAGATGAGATAATAGAATGCTTCCGGGATGAGTTTGGAGTAGCAATTATTAGCTCCGCCAAGGGCACCGGGGATGTTAGAAAAAAGGCGCTGGAGCTAGGATTTCCTCATGGTGACACCAATATGGTACATATTCACCAAGACATCTTGAGAGTTCAGGATGACACAGTCAAAATAGCTTACTCTGACGACCAGACTGGCATGGTAATACCGGAGAACCATCTGCTCATTCAATCGATGGTATTTAGGCGATCTAGAGAGGAGGCACTTAGGAGAGCTGACAATTTATTTCAAATAAGCAAGAGGCGCGCAATATTAGAAAAGGAATTTGAATGATATTTTTATCCAATCTTTGAGTTGCTTGTCCTCTTTTTCATCATTAGAGAAGTCATAAGGTAATAATTGCTTAATATTGCTATATAGAATTGTAGTTTTCTCAGTTCTAGAAGGATTTTTGGCTCCTAGCTTAGATCTACTGCCTACACACTAAAGGTTAAGCTAGGCTATCACAGTCGCAGTCATTCATAGCGGAAACACGCTTGCTTACAACTCCATAGTATATCAGCGGGCAAGAAATGAGCTTTGACAGCACTAGCAGCGATCTTTTGAAAAATTCAAGGAATATTGACCAGCATGAGTATTACTTTAGTAGTGCAGAACTGGGAACTAATAGTTTGTATGTACGGTTTGATGGTGATATCACATCTTTTTACGGGAATAATATCGTCCTGTATGGATGATATTATCACAGCCTTCAGCTGTTGTGTCCAAATCATTTAAAAAATCAAAGACACACAGACAGAACGATTCAAATAGTGTTTTGATCCATAGCAGGTTGGTTAACTTAAGTGCAATCAAGTAAGGAATGTGCCCTCTGTGCAACTACACTTCCCATCGAGAGTGAGATTAACATTTGCAACGAATGCATCAAATGTGCAGACTGCTGTGTTGGCCTTGAAAAAATGAAGGAATAAATGTCTACTCTACCATTTTCAGTGTGTCAGTTGTTGTCACAATTCCAATTACATTGCCCTTCTCGCTCACCAAGATGCACTTGGCAAACCGGACAAGTGGTACAAGAGCTTTGGCCGGCGTCGACGCATCGACTATAGGAGGCGGCGGTTCCATCGCTTGGAAAACGTGCATATTCTTGAGATCCGTCTCATTTTTTTCCAGCATTACCTTGGCAAGTCCATCCTCTGTAAGTATCCCTACAACCCGGGACGAGTCAAATACTGGGATCTGGCTTATTGAGTTGACACGCATAACATCTATAGCATTGTGAAGCTTTTCGTCCTTTTGTACTGAAATTGGCCGGCGGCTGCAAATATCTCCAGCTTTCATAGAGCTGCGACCTTCAAGTGAGCTTAGCACTTCAAAGATTTTACGAGCAGTTTCATAGCTCGGTTTGCATCTTCCGGATTCAATTTGATTTATCATAGACGTGCTGATCCCTGTCAAAGAGGCGAGCTTTCTCTGGGTTATTCCCAATCTTACTCTAGCCTGCCTAATGTATTCGAGCCTTGGTAGTATCTTTTCCGACCCCCTAGTTTCCTAATCCTGGCACTTATGAGTTACCTGAGGAGTTGAAGCCTTATATTATGTGCGGACAAATTTTTGTTGTTACAATACGCAATGGCAAATGATGCTAACAGCAAGTGGGATTCAGTAAAACGATACAAGCTGACAAAGATGATAAACGAACTGTCAAGTATATCTGGACACGGAACGGAACTTGTCACTGTTTACATTCCACCTCGTCGCCCCGTATTTGACGTTATTTCACAACTTCGCAACGAAGCAGGCACCGCTTCAAATATCAAGTCAGATCTCACCAGAACCCATGTACAAGATGCACTTAGCAGAACCATTGAGCAATTGAAATTGTTTAAGGAAACACCTGACAATGGACTTGTAATATTTTGTGGGGCAATCCCAAATGAAAAAGGAATTGGCAAAGAAAAAATTGAGATATACCCTGTGCTGCCTCCAAAGCCGGTCCAAATCAGCCTTTATCGATGTGACGATCACTTTTGGACTGACCATCTGAAGGAAATGATGAAAGACGACAAGGTCATTGGAATACTGTCAATAGACACACAGGAGACGGGCATTGGTATACTAACCGGTGATCACTGGGACGTTATTGATTCGCTTACTTCCGGCGTAGCTGGCAAACACCGCCAGGGTGGCCAGTCTGCAAGAAGGTTTGAAAGGTTGAGGGAAAATGAGTTGAATGAATATTACCATAGAGTGGCAGGACATGTCAAGCAGGTTTTTCTAGATCACTATAATGTAAAGGGCACAATTGTGGGAGGCCCTGGGCCAACGAAGGAGAATTTTCTAAAAGAAGAGTATCTTGACTACCGGCTGCAAAAGAGCGTTATAGCGACTCTTGACACCTCCTATTCTGGTGGAGAAGGCGTGCGCGAGCTAATAGAAAAGGCGCAAAAAGAGGGCATCTTGCAGGAATTTCGAGTAATGGAAGAAAAACAACTGATCAAAAAATTCATGACTGAAGTGCATTCTGGCCGCGGCCTTGGGATATATGGTATTCATGATGTAGTCAAGGCGTTGGAAAGCGGCATGGCAGACCTAGTGTTAGTAACCGATGATATCATGTACACCAAGCTGGAGATCAGATGTAAGCTATGCAAGAATATCGAGACAATAATAGTAGATAGGTCGCAAGTCATCACTGCCAAGCAGGAATGGCTTTCGAAACAGTGCCCTTCATGCTCTGGTAGTGATCTCGAAGTGATTGACAAAGATATAGTCGACTACCTTAACGAGCTTGCCATAAAGACGGGGTGCAGGCTTGAAGTCATTTCTGGCAAGACAGAAGAAGGAGTGCAGCTTGCTAGCCTTGGCAAGATAGGCGCGGTCTTGCGGTACAAGCCTACGTAGCCTCGCATGAGCATTCCAAAATGTCCTTGAAGCAGCCGGTGCACACGACAAATGTGTTGCAACCGAGAGCTGTGCAAGCCTCAAATGATCTTGAGTCCCTGCCGCAACTGCATTTTTGCATGAATTTTTCTAAGCTTGGAGAAGGATATGTACATTGCGGAGGCTCGAAGACGTGTAATCGTTATGATTTCTTCCAATCCTATTAATCATAATCATATACATGTATAAACGTCAATTTGCAATCGAGAAAAGGTCGCTCTTTATGGCATGCCGGATATCGATTGCAGGGAGCATTGTTGCTATTATATCATTTTGCATACAATTACCAAGACATGGGCATTAATTCTCGGGCGGGAAGAATAACATAACTCTAGATAAGCCTACCCATAAATCCGGGGTAGGTCTTTGTCGATAAAAAATAACAAACCGGTTTTATCTATTATTTAAAGTGCCTTGAAATATGTCCTCTTACTATAACCTTGGTTAATTCTGCTTATGTTGAAGTCTTCGACCAATTATTAATAACCTAGCACGCAAGCATATCTATGCAATTTTATGATATTACGAGAAAATTTTATAACAGTTAACGTACCTTGGCAAGTATTAAATAAAGGTATGAAATTATCAGCTCTTGAAAAAAATGCCTGCTCAAATGAAGGTACATCCGTCGTTTTTCAAGGAATTCGCCACTAAAACCTGGGTCTCCCCAATAGAGATTATTAAGGAACTTGTAGAGAATGCCTTTGATGAAGACGCGACAAAAGTTCTTGTCACTGTCATGAGCAATGGCTCAATTGCTATTGAAGATGACGCAGGAATGGATCAGAACGGAATGGAAAAATTTCTGCTTTTAGGTTCGCCCCATAAAAGGACCGAATCCGTTTCACCGAGGCTTAAAAGAATTAGAACAGGCAAATATGGCACAGGCAGATTGTCATTCCTGACATCATTTGAGAGTATGAGAATAAGGACAAGACGTGGGAGTTTCACGAAAGCACTTGTCATCAATGCAGGTGTGCTTGAAAGGCTGTATACCGGTAATGCCAAACTTGATGATATAAAAGAGCCTCCTCTTAAGCGAGACGGAACAGAACTTTTCATGACTGGGGCCAAAACCCAACTGGATATATTCAAAATAATGAAAGAGATCCGAAGACTAGCAGTCCTGAGGCAACCGCTATTTGAAGTGTATATCAAAACTGCCGAGAAATTCAAAGAATGGAATTTTGATGGATCCCAGGTTATAAGGGCCCCTGAAATTCAAGGCCACAGGATACCCGTCAACCTTGAGAACGGCAAATTAACTGGCGAAATTATTATCTCTAGGAGACCATTGTCAGATGACGAACGCGGAATAGCTGTCATGGTTGGAAATCATATTGTGACGCGCAGCAACTTTGGCTTTGACACAAAACTGAACCGTGTAACCGGCTTTGTTAGATGCGATAGCCTGACGACTAGGTTCGCTGACAAGTCTGCAATCATTGAGGATACCGAATATGCCAAATTCAATCAGCTTATGAAAACATTTGTCATTGATAGAGTCATTCCGGGGTTAACTGAATACGAAGACGTACTCATAACTCGAGAAGAATCCAGGATTTATCGCGAAATTGACAAGATACTGGGACAAGCCATGATTGAAAATCTAGAACTTGAAGAGGAAGTACAAGGCTACGAACTGGTCCAAATAAAAGAAAGAGTGAGGACTACTTACGATCAGGAACATGAAAAGCAGCCACATAAAGTGTATTCTGATGACAAGAATCAAATTGCAGATGATGGCGAGATCTCCCTATCCTCTCCTGAGAGTTCAGTAATTTCCAAGACTGATGCTACGCGGACATATGCTGTCACAGAACAACCTGGTTCAGGAAGCCTATCTAATATGCCTGAAGGGATGAGTGTAGAGATGCTGAATGAAACACAAGCCGATGTCACCCTGATTAAAACAAGAAATGTGCGTAAGCCGATACTGAAGAAGACGTTTGCACTCAAGAGAATAGGCTATAAGGTGATCCCATATGAAGATGAAAGTGATTCGCGATACAGCTTTATTACTGAGAATATTGTGTTTGTAAATAAGGCCAATCCAACTTACAGAGCGGAAGCTACAAGGGGAGACGAGTTCCTTATGAGGCACGTTATAAGCATTGTTGCTGAGGCGGTTGCTCAGGCGAAACACCCTGAAGGTAAAGACGCGCTTGAGCTACAGAACAGACTCGTGGCTGAGGCCATCCGCATACATGACACCAATGTAACAAAACGTTAGACTCAGCAAAAACATTATCTGCTTTGGCAATTTTTTGTCTTTCCAATAGAAACGACTAAATCTAACTTGGACAGCGATGTACATCGCATATGGCGTTTGCAGAATTCATGCCAGGAGCGACAGTAGTAGGTATATCCTACAATGATGGCGTTATATTAGCAGCAGACAAAAGAATTTCATTCGGTAACTTTGTAGTGAACAAGAATATTAAAAAGACATTTACAGTAACGGATTACGTTGGCGCGGCATGCGCTGGCATGGTCGCTGACATGCAGGTGCTTGTAAGGCAGGTCGAGGCATTGGCCAAGATCCGTAAGTTGGAGACGAGGCGTGAGGTTCCTCCAAACTCGATCGCAAAGCTAATGTCTGTCATTATGTTTGAGAGAAGGTACTTTCCACTCCTAACTCAGGTTATTGTGGGCGGTATCAATGAAAAACCAGAAATCTATACCCTTGATCCACTAGGTTCCGTACTCCCTGATAATTATGCTGCAGTGGGTACAGGAGCAGAAGGGGCACTTGGTATCATGGATGCAGAATTTAAGCCAAATATGTCTGAAGAGGCAGTTGGAGAATTGGCTTCCAGGGCTATCAGGTCGGCTACCCAACGCGATGCTGCAAGTGGAGATGGGATCGATATATTGTATATAACGCGGACTGGCCAGAGGGAAGAAACAAGAAGACCTTCCTAATCTCTTATATTTTCTTATATGCTTCCCAGATCTTGTCGCCAACGTAATGAATGGTGTCTATGACGTAGCCTTTGGTCATTCCTTTTGCCACTTCACTGTCTTCAAGAGCAAGTCCGATAGCAAGCGCCCTTCCATGCGTCTGATCCTTTACTACTACAATCTCTTCTTTTTTGAAGGAGTCAAAATTGATTATACCGGGTCTCATCACCTTGGCGCCATTGCAAACAAATTTCACTGCACCTCTGTCTATTGTCACTGATGGAAAGCGCTGCAACTCTTCCTGCTTGCCAAGGAACGGCACTATCACACCCCGTACTTGGGCTGCAACCATCTTGTCCGCACTCAACAGGCACTTGTCTCGCTCAATTTCATATACCTTGATATTCTTAACCTTTGGAAGAATGTCTAGCGGCCATGCAGAAGCTAGCCTATCGAAAAGTTTTGCAGTTTCACTCTTTGATAGTACGAATATTTTCAGGGCGATCAGAATATCGGTGCACAAACGATAATTAATCTGTTACATTAATACTCAAGGCTTCTACATTGACCTCGGACTTCGTTTACCAACGTTCTTAATCTTCTTCATATATGTTGCAGAGAAATATGCAAGCAAGCGAGCTCATATCTGGTGTTTGCATCAAAGCTCTTGCTCGATATTTCGTGGCCTCGAAGATTGTTCTTTGGAAGCATCTTCCCTGCTCAAGGAAATACTTAGCAGGCGCATATTTGGGAATAACATATAACCGCTCTTCTCTAAAGAGAAAAGGAATGCATGTTGAAGAATCAATTTATCTGTTTGTAAATGCCTAAAGATTAGTATGTGTTATTTCTTGCCAGCATTCTAGGCAGTACTCGCCGTTGATTTGGAATATTTCTGCAGGCTTAGCCTGACACTCTATACACTGATATGAATCGGCATCTGCAATTCCTTTTATTTTTCTGGCTTCTTTGCTAAAAATTTGCATATCTAAACTGTAAAAATTCATTGCTAACTTGCAATATTTATATGTTCTTTTAGTATACTATCGCTAAGGA
>JALYGW010000069.1 GCA_030776915.1 Thermoproteota archaeon | reverse complement strand
GAGCGAGAGCAGAGTTGCGCCGTTTTCGTATGCTTTCCAAGCATCTTCTCCAGAAAAAATACCGCCACAGGCTATTATCTTTATATCTGGAAATGCTCTGTGTACATCCTCTACAAGCTTCAGCATATAAGGAAAAAGTGGCTTGCCGCTTTCACCGGCAACTTCTCTTGCAAAATTTCGGCAAAGCTTAGTAGATTTAGTATCCACCGACCTTGTGTTGCCTAGTGTGACAATATGCCCGCCATTTTCATAAAATACCTTGATCGATTTGAGCTTGGATTTCTTTTCTTCATCTGACGGCGGCAGCTTGCTGTATGGAGATATCTTGGACGCCTTAACCTTGCCTGGCACATGTGTGTTCATCAGGTCGATTATCTTTTTTGTAAACTCAGGCGTCTGCAGCACCTTATTGAAATCACTGTTTGGCGAAGTCCTATTTTCTTCAAACCCAAAGTCGATATGGGGTGCAGATCTAACTAGAATTTCTTTGCATGAATCAAGTACCGCGTCTTCAGCATAGATGTCAGTAATGCCGGAAAAGTTAAGCAGGGTCTTGGCATTGCCTCTTGAACCTCCCATGAATTTTCTTAAATTTGAAATTGTATAATCGAGGCCTTTGTGAGGGTACCCTTGTGCGTTAATTATTGCCTTCCTTTCATCGTCAACTATAATTCTGACAGTGCTCTCGCTCTTTGGCCGCTGGGGGTTGCCAATATTAGGATTTTTCAGCACGCTGCCAGGATTCAGAAAGCCAAAAACATATGATGTTGGCCCAAGCACCTCGCAGTTCTTATCAAACCCCGCCGCAATCCCAACTGGGCTTTTCAATTCATAATTTTCAATTTCAACTGCTAGCTGGTCACCAGGATCAAAATACGTCATGTTTTGCCTAAACTTGTCTGTCATCTTGAGCAGACTTTCTTTTGCCTTCTCGTGTACTACTTCTGCCTGTGCAAGCTCGTCGGTTGCTTTGTATCTTGAATAAAGGTATCTGCGGTAAAGCCTGAAGAGATATGGATCCAGACTCGCCTTGAAGGTGTCTACAAGCCTCATTTATGGCCTGCCTGCCCTTTCAATTTCAAATCTTCTTATTCACAGCCAGTGCTAGCAGTTGGTGGTTAACCGTCAAAAAAGGTCTGCCCACCAAGTATCAAAGTAATAGCTGTCAGAGATTTCGTGTCTCTTCTTTGAGCTGTAATAGTCTTCGCTGATCTTGACCATCAGCACACCGCCTTTGGAATTATCATCATGCTCTTTTTTGCTAAAAGTATACGGATAGCTCTTTTGCTCTCTTTCACTTGATTATTTTGAACTCTAATATGGCAGAAAGTCATGCCACTAGTCATGTGCATATCTGTTTAGGCAGCTGATACTCGAGTCTTTGGCATGGTGACCCTCTGGTAGTCATCCTCTAATCTGACGATATCGTTTTCGTCAAACCTACCGTATGAGATTTCAAGTATTATGCACTCGCTCTCAAGCGCAAGTACTCTATGTTTTGCCTGTCTTGGGATCGTAATCGTCTCCCCCTCTCCTAGGACAATTCTCTTTTCATCAATCTCGACCTTAGCAGTGCCCTTGACCACTTTCCAGAATTCTGACCGCTTCTTATGGTACTGCAGACTGAGCCGGGAATTTGCATTGACATAAATCAATTTGACGGTGCAGGATTTGTTTTCATGGAACTTCTCAAATCTGCCCCACGGCCTGCTTTCAGAATAAATCTTCATGCAAGAAAAGGGAAGAAAATTGATTTAACTATTTCGATTCACTATAAATACTGTATATTGAGCAGAGTAGCTGTGGCCAAGTCAGACGATTGCCTCAAAAATGATCATGGAGTGTGCAGTGGAATCATTAAAGAGACAGTCAACTCATTCACTATGACTAAGATGTGTGCATGCCCTTGCCATGACAGTATGTACCGTCTCATCAGAAACACTATCGCAGTCGTGAACCAGAACCAGAGGAACAATCCCTACCAGTTCACGCATGACAATGACAACAACATCTAGGCTACGAGATTTTAGCTGTTTTTTCTCTATTTGAAATTCGCGTAGAACCACTCTGACGTTATAAGTTAGTTTTAGATCAAATATCCACAAGGAAGAAAATTCACTAGGGGTCCCAATAAACTAGATTAACCTTTACTATCTATTGACTCAATAAATTTTTCATAAAAAGTTAAATTGAGTTAGCGAATAGTCTGAATGACTTTGAACCAAAAGGCTACTGTAGAGGTTGCAGCTGCACAGTCAAAGCCGGCAGTGCTGAAAGGAAAGGTGAAGTATGATAGAAAAGCCGAGTCAGAGTTCTTTGTCGACAATTCGGCTCTGGCGGGCTTTACCACGGAGCGTATTTTATACATGGCTGTAAGGGAACTTATCGAAAACTCCCTTGACTCGTGCGAGACAGGTCATATCCTGCCTAAGATATCGCTGTCGCTCAAGCTACTTGATGCGTCAAATGACCTCTGGATGATTACATGCCAGGACAACGGTATCGGGATACCGTCAGACAAGGTACCCATTGCAGTATGCTCGTTCCTGACATCGGGCAAGTACGTTGAAAAGCAGCAGCGCGGCCTGTTTGGTGTGGGCCTCAAAATGATAGCCGCGTTTTCGACCAAAGATACTATTCATCCACTCAAGGTCTGGTCAAAATCGATTGAAGAAGGTTTGGAATATTATTTCGCGCTTAGGACAGACATCAGCACAAATAAGCCAATAGTCCTTGCAAAAAAAGTAATCAAGGGCGAAGAAAGCAAGATAGAGGGAGACTCCGGCTTTAAGGTCGAGGCGGTGCTCCATGCAAAACTTTCTCCAATTACAAGAAATAACACGAAGAACAAGATTAACGAATACATCAGTCAGACAAGCATTGTCAATCCTTATGCTATTATTGAATACGAAACTGATGAGGGCAAGGTCAGGTTTGAAAGAAGGACGGAAGTCATGCCGCAGCCCGCAAAAGAAGTTCTTCCACACCCAGCAGACATGGATCTACAGACGCTCAAGAAGGCGATAATGAATTTTATGAATCAAAAGACCACACTTCAGGGAATCTTATCAACTTCTTTTCAAAAGATGTCAAGCGAAAAGGCAAAAGAGATTATTGCTAAAGCAGGAGTAGAAAACAAACCTGCTGACAAGTACACTGAAAACGAGCTCATCGAAATTGTCAAGGTATGTAAGTACATCAACTTCCAGCAGGCAAACACGGATCACCTGAGCCCGATCGGTGAACAGATCTTGACGACTGGAATGACCTCTGAATATACAATTATCTCCACCAAGGAGACTGTTCCCAAAGAAGCATCTATCACAGAAATCCAACGGCCTCAGATCACAGTCAAGATGTTGAAGCCAGCACTCGCTGCATATGCATCCCGCACATGTGTCATCAACAACAGGCCCACCATTGTCGAGTGCGGAATCGCATATGGAGGTGACATTCCATCGTTTAAACTCTATAGATTTGCAAACAAGATTCCTCTCCTGTACGATGAAGGATCAGATGTAGCAAGGGAAGTAGTCTCTGAAGTTGAGATAAATAAAATGGGGATCACCAAGAAAGAGGCAAAAGCGCAATTTGCAAATAGTGAGATCAAGTCGGACAGAGCCGTAGAACTTTTGCCAATCCACACCTTTTTCCACATTTGCTCTACCAAGATCCCGTACAAGACCGCTGGCAAGGAAAGCATAGCCTCAGAAGGCGAGCTGAAAAAACACATGAAGTATTGCTTGTCTGAACTCTATCGCAAGGTGAGCGCGCAGATAAGAAAAGAGCTACGCATGAAAGAGGCGCAGGGCAGGCTTAATCTTTACAAGTATTACATTCCTTTGGTTGTAAGCGCGATTTCCGAATCGATCAGACTTGACGCCACTAAGCTGGAGCAGGCGTTTACCGAGCTTGCAGAAAAGCACGTCAAGGGCGAGATCACTGGCGGAGTTGTGGAGAAAAAAGAGGATAGGATAACTGGTGAGCGCCTTGAAGAAGAAGCAGAAGAAGCATTCGATGTCAATGGCGAAGTAGTCAAGCCGGATAAGGAGCCGATCGCAATCACTGCTGCTGCAGGGAAAAAGGGCAAGTTGACAAAGCCGAGGATCAAGGAGGAAAAGATACCGGAAACTCTGCGGAAAGACAAGAAGCAAGATAAAGCGCAGATGACACTTGACAAGGTAGCTGAGGATGCTAAGCCAAAGGGGAGAAAGAGCAAGTAAATGCCAGCCGACAAGCGTCACCTAGAAGTCATCAAAAAGATTAGACTGATAATGAAGGATGTCAGCAGTGACCTTATGGTACAAAAGACTATGCCTGTGCTAAATGTCCCCAAGGTAGGCTATGACAACACAGTTTGGTCTGGCGAAGAAAGGATGTTAACGATTGGCGACAAGACAGTCAGCATAAGCCCCGACAGCACTAAGAAAATACCGACGTTTGCCCAATATCTGGTGATGGCTAATGCCGTGCGCAAGCTGCTGAACGAGGAAATGGAGAGTACCATACGTGGAATGTACTATGCCACGTTGAGTACCGTGGGCGATGAGAAGAACAAGCAAAAGTTCTGGAACAGCCAAGACGACTCAGATGACGCCATCAAGGCAATCGAGCTCTTGACAGGTGTTCCAAGAGAAGAGTTCTCTGTAACCTCAAAGCCAAAGGGCATGATATCGGGCCCGATCACGCTCAGAGTTGGAGGCGATATCATTAATTGCAACCTTGGAAGCAGAGCTACATCGCAGCTGATACCGACCAATATACGCGACGTTGAAATAGTAGACGTCAAGGCCGACTTTGTAATGGTAGTGGAAAAAGATACTGTGCTAAACAATATCCGCAAGTCTGGCTTTATACAGAAGCACAATGCAATCCTGATGACTGGCTCAGGCGAGCCAGATCGGGCAACCAGAATGATGGTTAAGGCACTCAACGAAGAGTGGAAAAAGCCGGTGGTGGTTTTTGCAGATGCCGACCCCTGGGGACTTGGCATCGCGCTCCGATATAAGATCGGCAGTGAATCGCTCAGTTATGATAGTTACAGACTCGTCACGCCTGACGCCAAGATACTTGGCATGCTGTTCTCAGACATTTACGAATACAACATACCCGAGGTTGCAAGGCTTGCTGCGTCAGAAGAAGATCTCAACAGGGCAAGCGATATGAAGAAAAAACCTTGGTTCCAAGATAAAAAGTGGCAAAAAGAGCTTGACATATTCCTAAAGAATAAGGAAAAGTGCGAGCTTGATGCATTCTTCAAACACGGCTTCAAGTACCTCTCAGAGACCTATCTGCCGCAAAAGTTGCGCGCGGCAGGCGTAATTTAGTATTATAAAATATCATCATATTTGTCTCATATTTGTCATATGCTATCAGAAGTAATAGGCGTAATAATTTATGAAACGCTTGCTGAAGCCTTCTTTCTTTGCGCATCCTGCTGCTGCTTCTACAGCAAAAACGCACCATGCATGCATGGAGTGCTGTCGCTTCGCGAGGTGATGTTATGATTCTTAACACTACACCATATCCCTCAACAACTAACTAAGGTGACTGCTGCCACAAGATGGATCCGTACGGACTATCATGCCTTATCTACCGAAATCCCATTGAAGCCTGGCTACAAAAATAGAAAAGAGCAATATTACACATCCTCTTCCATCCTGTAATTCTGAAAGAAATGCTGAAAAGATTTATTATTTATTATTCTTATTATTACAGGGATAAGTGCAGCAGGCACTTACTTCATGATACATTAAGAGCCAGAAGTTTACTGCATTTTGTTCACTCAGCTAGACGTTCTACTGGTTCTCCAGTGGGCAAGGGAGCATTCCTGTCTACTTTGTACTTGAACACTTCTTTGTAGTCCATTCCAAGAATAACATTTCTGCCAACGGCAATAATC
>JALYGW010000068.1 GCA_030776915.1 Thermoproteota archaeon | reverse complement strand
TATTTGCACACCCCTCCTCAGTTTGTCGAGCTGTAGGTTAATGCTTTGGCCGCCGTAGATTGTGACTGCCTTGATTCCAGTGTACTTTGCGAACCGATTAATCTCATCGGTCACTTGCACCGCCAGTTCTCTGGTTGGAGCAAGTATCAAGACCTGTACCGAGCCACCCGGCTTGATCTGTTGCAATATGGGCAGACCAAAGGCTGCTGTCTTGCCGGTTCCTGTATGCGCCTGTCCCACGACATCTTTACCTTGTAAAATAAGAGGTATAGCTGTCTCCTGTATGGGAAATGGCGCCTTAAATCCATTTTCTGTGAGTGCTCTTGTTAATTGTGCACTCAAACCCAATTCTTCAAAGGTTTTTGTCATTTTCCATTTCACTTTTGTATATTTTTCTTTTATATCCACAAAAGCCACGGAAGATATGAAAAGTCATTTTCTGTTCAAACTTGACAAATCCGCCGTACAGAAACTTTTGTCTTGCTTTGTTTAGACAAGACAATGATATAAGGTATACGGTATCATATTCACTTTAAATTTCAAGCTCTCATAAGGAGCATGTAATACATGCCTGATCCTGATGCTAAGCGTGTGCTTTGGTTCCTTTTTGCTGGCTCACGTGGAGGTGAGAATAGGATGAGGATAATTGATTTTCTCAAAAAGAGACCTTACAACATCAACCAGCTTGCCGAGGCCCTTGGGGTTGACTACAAGCTGGTGCAGCATCATATTGGCGTGCTTGAGAGGAACAACATGGTCACAAAGGCTGGCGAAAAATATGCAGTACTTTACTTTATTTCAAACTACCTCGAGGCCAACATTGAGGCATTCAACGAGATCCAGGCCACAATAGAAAAGCAGAACAAATCTGGAAAAAAGTAAATAAGGCAATTTCTCTGACGTCTGATGATAATGGCTCTGCTGATGGACATCAGCTCCCTAGTAAGCATGGCAAACATAGCTATACTAATTGCATTGCTGCTAGTGTATGCTAAGATATATATCAAGACCCGAGCCACTTTTACAGTCGGCCTTGCAGTTTTTGCTGGTATGCTGATGCTTCACAATGGAATAGCAGTCTACGGGTACTTTGCAATGGCGCCTCTTTATTCTGATGACTTGCTTCCCTACTTTGCCGGAATACATGTAGCGGAGCTCATAGGGCTAATGGCTCTTCTGAAGGTAACAGTCTGGCCTGCGGGATTAAAGACCACCAAAGCTGCCTCATAGAGACTACAGAGCAGGCTAGAGATCTGGTAGAGATCTGGAAAAAAGTATTAATCCAAAAATTTGGAGATGCTGCATGAGTTGGTAGAGACTAGCGTTCTGATATCTGCTCTGGCGGGGGCAGGATCATTTTTTTCGCCATGCATATTGCCGATAATCCCTGCATTTGTCTCATACCTCTCTGGCACAGCCCTTAGCGAGATCCAGAGTCAAAACCAGAGCCTTAGTGGCGCTTCACTCGCCATGAAAAAATCAACCAGGCTAAACATCTTTCTGAACACTGTCTATTTTGTTCTTGGGTTCTCGCTTGTATTTGCCATCATGGGTGTTGTATTGAACAGCTTCCTTGCCAATGTCGGCACTGGCTTTCAGACTACTTTTCAGGTGATAGGGGGCGCAGTAATAATTGCATTTGGAGGATACCTTATCTTGTCTATGAAGCTACGCTTGCTCAACTTTGAAAAGAGAATGAGAAACCTGCCTAGGTTTAAGACTACCTATCTGACATCTTTTGTGTTTGGAGCTGCCTTTGCTTCTGCTTGGACGCCCTGCGTGGGCCCGATACTTGGGACGACTCTTACGCTTGCCGCTACGTCTCCTGGCGCCGCCTACAATTCACTTCTCGCATATTCACTTGGACTTGGCTTGCCTTTCCTCATAACAGGCGCCTTCTTCTCGCAATCAACAAAGATAATTCGCAAGATGGTCAAGCATCTGAAATATTTTAATCCGCTAATGGGCGCGATGCTGATCTTGCTTGGTATACTTGTCCTCACAAATCAACTGAACATAATCGGCAACTTTCCACTTACAAGTGAGATAATTAACTTGCAAGGAGGATGAGGAGGACTACGAATACGGACAACCTGAGTGCACTAATAGTCGGCGTTGGAGTGGTGGCGCTTATTGTCGGCTTTGGAGTATACTTTAACAGCCCCGAGCTCAATAATGTTGCCTCAGGCCAGCAGAAGAGTTTTGTGCCTGCCACAATAGTTGAAGATAATGGCACAATAACTAGAGTGCAAATAGACAAGTCGCAGTTTAAGCTGGCTCCAGAGCTAACAAATATCAACAGCTACATCAACTCGGAGCCAATAACGCTTGCAGATCTGAAGGGCAAGGTAGTACTGGTTGATTTCTGGACGTATAGTTGCATCAACTGCATCCGAACTATTCCATACTTGAACGCATGGCATGAAAAATATGCAGATAACGGTCTAGTGATTGTAGGAGTACACACGCCAGAATTTGAGTTTGAAAAAGACTATAACAACGTCAAGGCGGCAGTTGAGAAATTTGACATCCAGTATCCTGTAGCGCAGGATAACGAAAAGGGCACATGGGAGGCATATGAAAATCGCTATTGGCCGCGAAAATACCTGATTGATAATGAGGGTTACGTTCGTTACGATCACATCGGAGAAGGCGCATATGCTGAAACCGAAAAAGTCATCCAATCGCTCCTTGCAGAGCGCACACAATACATCGGTGCAAATGTCACAATTGATCAATCAATAAGCAATCCAGAAAGTTCGCAGAGTGTCAACTTCGATAGGATCAATACACCTGAGCTGTACTTTGGCTATGAGTACTCAAGGGCGCCACTTGGAAACTCGGAAGGGTACAAACCAGATCAGGTAGTCAATTATACTGTCCCTGACGATACCCAGATTGTACCTAATAGGATATATCTTGCAGGTGAATGGAAAAATAATGCCGACCACATGGAACTTCAGAGTGAGGTTGGACGCATTCTACTATCATATTCTGCTAAGGCAGTCAACATCGTTGCAGGAGGCAAAGGCGAGCTCCATATTTTGGAGGATAATTCACCATTAGACTACAGCTCAAGCGGCACGGATATCTCTGAGG
>JALYGW010000067.1 GCA_030776915.1 Thermoproteota archaeon | reverse complement strand
AATGAATGCAGCCAAAGGTTCAGAGCTTTCAATAGGTGACAATATTGGAAGCGGATACCCTATGCTGGATGCTTCACTTGGAAGCGGTTTTCCAAGGAAGGGCCTGGTTCTACTTGAGCTGGACTCACATGTAAACATGACAATTGCGATGATATTTCTTCAAAGGATTGTATCAAACTTTGTTTCAAGTGGAAACCCCGTGCTATTACAGCCTGTTAACTGGATGGAACCCTCTTCAATATTGCGCTTCTTTGAGACATTTCTGCCTGTTGGTAAGAAGGGCCTTTTCAAAATATTGTGGACAGGCAAACCCCACAAGTTATCTGATAACATTATACCTCCAAGCAAAAATGAGAACTCTGATCAACTGCTTGCAGCTCTAGTCAAGATGAAACAAAGACATCGCGACAAGCTTCTCCTTAATATAATGTGTACAGAGGCTACACAAAGTCTACAGGGAGCAAGAAAATTAAGAAACGGAATGAAGAATGTACTTTCCCGCATAATCTCTCATGCAGACCTTTCAATAGCGGTGCTTACCTCCTCACAGGAAGATATGGTTAAATTTGTTTCAGAACTTTCAAATATTCACCTGCGGTTCCTGATGATAAACGACACCCTGTTTCTGCAGTCCCTTGTTCCATCATCCAACTTGTATTCTCCGATATTTGATAAGCAATCCCAAATGAGCCTAAAAGCAGTAGTGTAATCAGGTGCTCAGGTGGTAGTACTCATCTGCCAAATTCTCCTCAATGCCCACAGGAAGAAGTTCTTTCATCTGATCATAATAGGATAGGAATCTGCTTCCCTTCGGTGTTATCCTATACAAGGTTTTGTCCCCATTGTTCACTTCGTGAACGAGGCCGCTCTTGATAAGCGAATCTAAGTATAGCTTGCACTGGTCGTTGCTCAGCATTGCTTTATACATGATCTTGGTGCGGGTCTCTTCTTTGTTTACAGACTTCAAGATTGCGGCGATGACTTCGTAGCGACTGCGATTCTTCATTTAAGCGGAGTCATCTACACATACATTTCATATAATGCCTATCACTATTTCTAATAGAAATATATAATAAAGTAATATATTATGTAATTGTTCCCAACCAATTGTAACATAATAATCCTGATTACGCAAGCGAGGGAGGAGGAGCTTTGGTGAATAGCGATGCCAGTTGCTTATAATGAGCAATAAATTTCTTACCGAGATCGGTCGTCTTGTAGATATACCGTTTTGAATTTGGTCGCTCCTGTATCATCTCGAGCATTCCACTGTCAAGTAGGAATTCAAGATACTGGTTTATCTGCTTGGAATTCAGATTGCACCGATACATCACATGCGTCTTCCGTGCCCCATTCTCACACATTAGCAATATGAATTCTATAATCTCCAGCCATCCTCTGTTACTCCAGCCCGCAGCATTTAATGGCAACTTAGTACAGAAAATCAAATCCTATTGGATTTAATGTTAAACATACTTTCTCACCCAAGAAGAACCTAGAAGATTCCTAGGTGCGCATCGAGATTATGTAAAAGCAAAATCATGTATCAAATATTGTCATCCTTGATCGAACGCCTGAGCCAATGGAATGTGTTGCGCTAATAGCGTATATACGGCGGAGCGCTATAACAAGTGGCTTCACATTTATGTAGAAACAACCGATTACTCGTTTATCTTCTTGTTATTATTACCTTTACAAAAAATGTATCTCAACGTGTAATACATTTAATTGTCATCCTAGGACAGTATATTATTACGTTGCAGCTTGCCGAGTCCGCAAAAAATGCTAACGCTTCAGAATTTATACATAGAATTAGGCAAGCAGAATATACGCTGCAGGCAGGAAGGCGAAAGAAAAGCATAGCTGGGGGCCACATAAATGGCGGCCTGCTAGAAGTTTATGATTTAGAAAACTTGGTGATAATAAGCGACCTCCACGGCGATTCAAAGTCGCTATTTCAGATTCTTTCCGAAATAAGCTATGAGCAATTCTTATCAAAGGAACTGAACAAACTTGTATTTCTTGGAGATTATATTGATAGGGGAAGTGATTCTCTCAGTATAATATATTCACTATGTTATCTGAAAAGCACATATCCTGACTCAGTTATAGTGATGAGGGGGAACCATGAGGCCCCTGCAGAGTTCCCTTTTTCTCCACATAATTTTCCCTACGAGATAAAAGATCGGTTTGGCGATCGCTGGAGAGACATCTATAGAGAGATACTATCAATGTTCAGACTGCTGACGCTTGCAGCAGTGGTCAGGCAGAAGTTACTCTTAGTGCATGGCGGACTCCCCACCAAAGAGGCAACCGCTGAAAACTTTAGGGAGTCGATAGCCTTTGCTAATGAAAGCCAGGTCAGAAACAGTGTGCTTGAAGAGATATTATGGAACGATCCACGGCAGATTGATGAAGAAAACAAAGGCCAAGAGAGGTCAAGACGTGGCTTTGGGAGATATTTCGGGCCCAGCGTGACTCGTACTTGGTTGCAAGCGACAGGTGCTAAAGCAGTAATCAGGGGACATGAGCCCTGCCAAGGGTTTAGACTCGATCATGACAATATGATCATGACACTATTTTCTTGTACAAATGTCTACCCTAATTCCGCGGCGGCTTATCTTAAGCTAAATGCAGCCAAACTTGACGCCATCAAGGATGCAAAAGAGCTCTCTGTTCATGTCAAATTTCTAGCGTAGCCTTAATTTCTTTGCATCTTTTCCGGAGCGAAACAGTCGATATATCTGCCACTTGACATATCTCTACCTGCCTAAGAAACTCATTACAATTCTGAGATGCAAGGTAAATGACTGCGCCTGCAAGTGCCCTTGGGTTCTTGCCCAGTGAAATACGGTTCTGCTGCACTCGTGTGTAGATGCGAAGCGCTTCACGTTTGGTCTTTTCGCTCAGGTCAAGTCTGTTGGCTATCAGTGTGACATAGTCTGGCCCGTGCAGAACCGGCATTTGTAGAGATAGTTCCCTCAGGATAAGCTTATAATGCGCCATAACATCCTTGCTTGAAATGTTGCAGACTGCTGCAACATCTGCCACAGTCTTTGGAGTGGCAGTTTCTCTGCAGGCCGCATAAAGCGCTGCGCCAACAAGTCCTAGTGTTGACCTACCCTTCGCCAGTTTTTTGAGAGCGGCTTTACGGTATATGTAGGCTGCGCTTTCCATCACAGCTTGGCTCAGATACAGCTTGTCCCCAAAGTTATTCAGAAATTTCAGTGCCTTCTCAAGATTCCTTGAGATAGAGTCATTGAGCTGAGACCTGTTATTCCAAGTACGTAGCCTTTGCATCTTCATCTTTTGGGCCGGCTCTAGCGTCTTTCCTCTTGCATCTGTGTCATCCAGACCGATAAGTGTCGACAGGCCCTTGTTATGTACTGCTAGCGATTCGGGCATCCCTGTCCTTGTCCTGTCGCCGTATTCAGAAGAATTAACGATACCAGCTGCGTTATCGGCATGAAAAATCCTGTCGTCTGCAACACAGCCACACGAGCTACATACAAACTCACTCGAAACCATATCAAATATTACGGTTTCACTTTCACAATGCTGACAATATATCATATTATCGTTAGAATGTATTTGTTGTTCAGCTGGTTCCATCGACACTACGTATTAGCCTCTTTTATTATTTCTAGTTTTTCTAGAAATCCTAAAGTCTTACTAATTCACTAATACTGTCAAGAAAAAATGACAATAATGCACGATTTTTCGTAGATTTTCTAAGGCATCTTTTAACCACTCATTACTTGGTAGACAAACACTGAAAACTGATTCTAGAATGTGTTGGTTATTAAAGCCACAACAGATAGTGCTCTTCGTGATTGATAACGTATTCATAGCTGTAGCCATGTTTTTCTGGCTTTCTTATGTTCCGGTTGCTATGATTTCGGTTTGGAAGACTTTCAAGAATAGGAGAGTGTTGGTAGAAAGGGATCTATGCCGCCTCTTCAACGAGCCCTCTATAATTTTTCAAATAACAACTCGTTCTGCTACAAAGACATCAGTGGTCAAGCGGGGTATCCAATCAATAACAAGTTCGGCAGAGAAGGCATACTATTGCAATTACCAGATCTCTGTAGTGACAGATGATCCGCAGGACAGATGGACGCTTAAAAACGAAAAATGTGAAGTGGTAGTAGTAGAGAAAAGTTATCATACGAATGCAATAAAAAAAGGTCGAGCGCTGCAGTATGCGGTAGAACACCGCCAGCGAATAGGCAAGAATACTAGCAAACGCTGGATATTTCATATGGATGAGGAAAGTTACCTGACGCCACAGACAATACTTGCTCTGCTCAAATTTATTATGGAGGGTAAAGGAGTTGTGTCAGAAGGACCCATATTTTATCCACTCAAGTTCGAGTCAGCAAACCGGCTGACTGCGATAGCTGAGTCGGTGAGGCCATTTGCATGCTACGACTGCGTCTCTCAAATGACAAATCCTCCCCCACTGCACATGCATGGTAGCAACCTGCTTGTGAGATCAGACATTGAAGATGATATTGGCTGGAAATTTGGATCCACACTTGCGGAAGACCAGATGTTTGGATACAAGGTCTACGAAAAGTATGGTCAAGGATCAATGGGGTGGCACGGGGGCATATTGCTTGAGCAGCCACCGCTCAACCTAAAAGATCATTTTTTCCAGAGGCGGAGGTGGTTCCTAGGTACAATGCAAAACCTTGACAAATTTCCGCGATGGCACAGATACAAAGTTATGTTCAAATCAGCGACTCTTTTTCTCGGCTTTGCTTCCGGCGTAGCATCAACGACCCTGATGATACAAGCCTACATCCTTCCACTTTTTTCGCTCTCGATGTATGGGCTTGGCATAGTAAACTCTGACATCATGTCACTTCCTGGCAATCTTCCGATTGTTTCTGCTTTTGCTTCGATCTCGAATTCACCTTTAACAATCGCCGCTCCAATCGAACTCGGTACAACTGCCATCTTGCTCTTCGCATCCTTAGTATGGCTAGGCTCGTACCAGTTGGGACTATTCCTGAACTTGCGATACTCTAAAATGAAGTGGGCAAAAAAGGTACTGCTACATTTACAGACTTTGTTTCTGTGTCCTGTGATAGGACTCGTCGAAACATTCCCAGCTGTCTGGGCCATCATAGAACATAGCATCAAGAAAAAACAGAGGGTAGAGAAGAAAAGTGTATATGACTTTTACGTTGTAAACAAGTGAATGCCATGAGCTCCTAATTGCTAGCATCTAACTTTTATTCACACGCCATTACCGCACTATATTCAGGAAAGCGTGGCATTCAATAATACAAATTTAGTAAGACGCTGGAATCGGCTACGACGACTGAACTCATGCTAAGCTGTGTCTATATCCTCGCAATATATATTCTCCGACCTTGAAGACATTCTTCTCCCCATTACCAGATGACTGCTTGATTAAAAGAAGCTGTGACCAAAACTAGACTCCTTCTCTCTAGAATGGGAGACTAAGAAAAGAATGAAAACCTATAGTATTAGGGACCAACAACTTATATATAATATTCTGATTTTTCTGCATTTTTGCTTTAAGATCTGAAATTTTGAGACTATCATAATATAAGTCTTTTAGTAGTTCTTATATTTACATGAATTTAATTGCAAGAATGAGTCACTTACGGATCTTGTTTATATGAGATCTTGACAACTTTAAGATCCTCTGCCGCTTCAACATTGTAATGAATGGCGCTTGCCTCTTTCACAAGCAGGGAAGTCTCGTCGTATCTAGCGCTAAAGTGTGTCAGTAGCAGCTTATCAACCTCAGCCTTTTTGGCTATTGCCGCAGCTTCAGCTGCAGTGGAGTGACCGTTCTCAACAGCCTTTTCTTGCTTGTCCCGGCTGTAAGTAGATTCAAAGACCAGTAGGTCGCACTCCTTGAAGAATCCGACCAGCTTATCTGTCGGTCTTGTATCTCCTGAGATCCCTATCTTCCTACCTTTGCGAGGCCTTCCGACAACATGGCTTGCTCTAATCGTCTTGCCTGCGTAGATGATGTCCTCTCCACGCTGAAGCTTGCTATACAGATTGCCCTCAGGTATCCCTAGCCTCCTTGCCTCAGTGACATTAAAGACGCCTGGCCTATCAAATTCTTCGAGGCAGTACGCAAAAGAAGGAACTGAATGAAGGGCCTGGCAGCAGGCTACTTGATAGTCCCTTTCTCTCACTATCACTCCCTCTTTTTCTATTTTACGCACAATAATATCAAAGGTGAGCCGAAAACCGATGATGCGCATATTTTCTCGAATAAACTCTTCAAGTCGTGGCTCGCCGTAAATGTCGATACTCTTTTCTCTTCCTTGCAGTTCCATTGTTTGAAGCAGTCCAAGCAGCCCTACGCAGTGATCGGCATGCATATGAGTAATAAAGATCTTCATTTTCTTATTCATTCCGAGGCCAGCTTTGATAAAGTTGCGTTGCATTCCCTCGCCGGCATCAAAGAGCAATAGCTCAGCCCCCCTTATGAGCGCAATTGAAGATAGACCACGCCGCACGGTAGGGCCGCCTGATGACGTACCCAAAAAGACGAGCTGCATATCTACCATTTGGCAGGATTTATGATAATGACAACCAAATTTATGCTAATAGCGCGACTCCAGTGCCAATGCTATTTCCGGGCTCAAATCAACCTTAGAATGCTGGCCTGGTACAGAATTTGTAGAGATAATGTCTTCAACACCCGCAGATTTGATTCTTTGAACTGCGTCTCCGATTAGTAGCGCATGAGCACACATCGTATATATCTTGCCTACTTTCTTCTTGTTAAGAACTTCGGCTGCCTTGATGAGGCTGCCACCGCTGCTTATTATGTCGTCTATCACTATTGCATCCCTCTTGGAGATATCCATATCTACGCTTTCGTCCATAGTCACCTCTCCAGTCTCTCTATGACGGGACTTTTTCAAAACAAGTACGTCTGTATCGAGGCGTCTGGCAAACTCTTTTGTTCTATTGATTCCACCTGCATCAGGCGACACTGCAATCGGATCACGCAATTTCATCTTGGAGGCGTAGTCTGCAAGGAGTGGAACTGAAGAAACATTCTGAATGCTCGCAAAGTACGACATGGCGAGCTCACTGTGTATGTCAACTGTAATGATATGCTTAATCCCAACCGTTTCAAATAATTTCGCCACCAAGCTAATGCTTACCACATCGCCTTCCAGAAAAGCCCTATCCTGCCTAGCGTAGCCAAGATAAGGAATGACTGCACACATATCTTTCACACCGTCGTCTGTGCATTTTTTTGCCATCATCAGAAGCTGTATCAGGTGCGTGTCAGTAGGTGGATTAGTCGATTGTACAATAACACAATTTCTGCCTACCTTGCCAAGTTTGATGCTACTTTCGCCATCTGGGAATATCCTTAGACTCGCCATAGCCAGCTGGGCTCCAAGTCTCCTTGCAATGTTGTTTGCGAGTTCAAATGATCCCGGCCCAGTTACTACTGATGTGTCAGTCAATGTTTTAGACAGGTAGAACAGTGCATCCTAATATCTATTCTCTCTATGATAACAGACTTTTCAAAATAACAACTAAATCTTCATCCTTTAGCTCAGATGTCTGATAACAACTATATATTACAACATTGTGGGAAGGTCTGCTTTAAAGCTTGCATGCATATATACTGTCTTATTGTATTGCATCAATTTTGCTTCCATCATCATGATCAGGAACTAAGGGCAGCTATATAATCTCGCCACATACAGAGTTTTTTAGATTGTAAACCTGTGTATTTTCCCCGTATTGATAATTTCTGAGATTATATCCGCAATTCTGTTTGTGTTAATTCCATGATAGTTCTTGCCGCTGGCTGGGTCAAGCTTTTTTCTAGCCCTGCGTAATATAGAGATGCAAACACCGGACTCGTCCTTTTCGTCATGTACAAATGCAGCTGCTACAAGTATGATTCCGTTTAAGATTTCCCTTTCAATCCCTGTTGCATTTTTCCATAGATATTCGAGCACTTCATGGGCTTCCCAATATCTTTCATCGTTGAATAGCTGTACTGCACGCGCAATGGCCTTATCCTTCTCTAAGTGGCGCTCTACGATTTCCTCGTAGCCGGCCAATGGAGCAATGGATTCAATCCTGGCGATTATCGTTTTCACATCTATGCCCTCGGATATGCTGGTATCAAACTCGATGTATTTCTTGGAAATACGAGCATCGCGGACCCTGGCTTCAGACTCAACAAGTTCTCTTGCCCTTTGGAGAAGGGTAGTAGCATGCTTTGGAGTATACGGCACAGTATTCTGCAGATGCAACATGAATCGCCTCATCAATGATATAGCATTATCCTGCTACAAAAATAAAAACCTCTCTCAAAATAGCATAGACTGGGAATGCAGTTCATGTTAAGATTGGTTACATAGACTAAGACGCCCGTCCATATGTATGCGTATAACTAACGAACATTATTGCTATAATATCTACAAAAGCAGATATAGCATGAGAGCCACACAACATTTTCCTAAGCTTTAGGGCCGGCCTGCTACTATTCCTTGGAATAGTAGCTGGGTCAATGCTTTAGCTAGTAGTATTAATTGTGAAATTCGTCATCACATGAAGCAGTGGGGGTTCTCATGACTAGAC
>JALYGW010000066.1 GCA_030776915.1 Thermoproteota archaeon | reverse complement strand
ATAATGGTAGAATGTAGCTGTCAGTGGCACTTGAGTTGATTTAGGCTGCAGAAATAAAAAAGTCTTTACTGTATTATGCTGAGAAACTTTGCCAGATAGATGAGCGATAGTGTCACTACAGAGCCGGCCATAGGCTTCCACGGGATAGGTGGAAGCCTCGGAGCGCTAAGCGTTATCTGGTGGTTGTCAATTACACTTGTAATGTACTGACGCATCTTGGCATGCCAGATCTGGTATTCAATTTTGTGCTTTTCTAGGATTGACCCTATTTCATAAATGACTGGGACACTTACCGAGCGAATGTGTTGTATATACCTGCGAGAAATTTCTACTTCTGCTTGTATTGCGATAAGACCCTGCTGCACTTCAAGCAACCGTACATGAATCTCCCAGGGTGTGATCAGCTTTTTTGAAAAGCCATGCCCTATCTGAGTCGGTTTTCTATTCTCCAGCTTGACACGCTTAAAACCCTCAGAAATCAATGCGGTGATGATTTCGTCCCGCTTTATCTTAACCATAAGGCATAGATGGTTAAGCTCGATCTCTTCTTTGCGAATAAAGTCCTGCAAGCCCTTGATTACACTAATTGTCCTTGGATAGGTTGTAAGAAATTTGGACATTTAGGTTGTGTAATTATGACTAAAAGATAGGATATATTAAAACTCTATGCAGGTCTGTTAAATATCATTTCTCTGATACTAGCTCTAAATTGCCGCGCAGGTAGATGTCCTGAAATGGCTCAACAGCCATGTCTTTCCAAGAGAACTTCTTATCTGACCAGATCACATTTGCCCCCCTCACTACTGCAGCAGGCGTAGATTCATCGCTCTCGCCCATAACTGCCACACCCATTGTGGCAAGCGCATCTGCCACAGCCTTAAACGTTACTCTTAAGACATTGCCAAATAGGTCGCGCCTGCCCCTCTGGTCCTCAACTGGCTCAAAGCCGGCACATGCTATTGCAACTCCTGTTGTGCCTATGCGAGTTGGCATAAGCCGGCTATCTGCTATCACGATACCCACTCTTATGCCAAGCTCGGCAAGAAATTTGAGTTTCAACTTCTCTGCCGTCTCAAAAGGGTCACGTGGATAGAGTACGGCATAGCCTCTTGGAACATTTGATTTGTCAATGCCAGCGTTTGGCGCTATCATGCCATCCCGAATTGCAAGCAAAAAGCCTGGCACTCCCCCAATTACATATTCAGACTCTCTAAGTACAAGCTCAGCAAGCTTCGCATCCATGTGATTTTTATTCGCCAGCTCTTTTGCCTTTTTTCTTACCTTTACTTTGCTCAGTTTGACTACAGAGCCTTCGCTCATTGACACAAACTTGCTTGAGATGACTACAATGTCGTCGTATTTGTAGCTAAATACTTGCAGGCTCTCAAACAAGTCAAATCTACCTCTCTGAGTTTTGATAGATATCGGCATAACTTCGACGACCAAGCAGTACGTCGGTAGAAGGGCTCTCTACCTTTTGTGCTTTATGTTTTCACGCTCCAAAGGTTTTAATCCATCATATGGGCAAAAATCTCACATACATTGCGTGAATTGTTTTGGTAGGAATGACAATTACGGAGAAGATACTTGCCCGGGCCTCAGGTAAGCAAAAATTGTCACCTGGCGATGTTATGTTTGCCAAGGTGGATAGGGTCATGTTACATGATGTTTCGGGCCCAGGTGTGATTAAGGTGTTTAGCGAATGGGAAAAGAAGAGAGGGTTAAAACTTAACCAAATCTGGGATCCTGACAGGGTATGGGTCACAGAGGATCATTTTGTTCCTTCGGCTGACAGAATCTCTGCAGAGAACATCACCAATCTTTCCAATTTTACGAAACAGTATGGCATTAACAAACACTTCAAGTACGGCCTTGGTCAGTACGGGATCTGTCATACACTTTCACATGAAGAGGCCATGGTGCTTCCTGGAGAAGTCTACGTTGGAGGTGATTCGCATACCAATACTACTGGCGCCATAGGTGCATTTGCTGCAGGCTTAGGACACACAGATATTGCATATGTACTCATGAACGGCCGGATCTGGTTCAAGGTGCCAGAGACAATGCTCTTCAAGATTGATGGCATAAAGCCAGACCATATCATGGCAAAGGACATCATATTAAAGATAATTGGCGACATTGGAACCGATGGAGCCAACTACAAGGCCATGCAGTTTGTCGGCAGCATAATGAAAGACCTGCCGATGGAAGAACGCCTAACGCTTACCAATATGACTACAGAAGCAGGGGCAAAGAACGGTATCATTGAGCCAGATGAAACAACTTATGCATACTTGCGCGAAAGAACAGACACAAAATATTCTCCTGTGCACGGTGATCCAGACGCGCACTATTCTGAAGTATTCACATATGAAATGGAAAAGCTTGAGCCTACCGTTGCCAAGCCTTTCTCGCCTGGCAATATATCTGCCGCCAGGGAACTACAAGGAACAGAGCTTGATAAGGCATACATTGGCTCATGTACTGGCGCCAAGTTAGAAGACCTTCGTGCAGCAGCACAAATCATGAAGGATAAAAAGGTCAAGATAAGAACAGAGGTGCTGCCTGCGGCACAGTCGATCTATATGAAGGCACTAAAAGAGGGACTAATCAACATCTTTATGCAAGCAGGTGCGCTTGTGGGGCCCCCTACTTGCGGCGCCTGCTGTGGAGCCCATATGGGAGTGCTTGGTAAGGATGAGGTGTGCATCAGCACCACTAACCGGAATTTTCCTGGAAGAATGGGCCATGTTGAATCAAAGACATATCTTGCGTCGCCAATAGTTGTTGCGGCTTCAGCAGTCACTGGGAAAATAACAGATCCAAGGGACGTAAGAAATTGAACAACAGGAGCAACGGCAAGAGCATAATAAGAGGCAAGGTTCACAAGTACGACAGCGACAACATTGATACAGATGTGATTATTCCAGGCCCTTATCTGAAGATACACGATCATAAAGAACTTGCAAAACATGCAATGGAGGGAATAGACCCAAGCTTTCCTGAGAAAGTATCACAAGGTGATTTTCTTGTGGCCGGCAACAACTTTGGTTGTGGCTCTAGCCGCGAGCACGCGCCAATAGCCCTTTCTCAGACAGGAATCAAGGCAATCCTTGCACAAAGCTTTGCAAGAATATTCTACAGGAACGCGGTGGACGGAGGGTACCTGCTCCCAATAGAGATCGACAAATCGACAGTTAAGAAAATATCTAATGGAGATGAATTAGAAATAGACATAGCGAAAAATAAGATAACCAACATCACAAAAAAAGACCACTACTTGATGAAGCCATTTCCGGAGCTCATAGCAAAAATCGTCGAGGCCGGCGGACTAATAAACTATAAGCCAGACTAGTAATCTTTTTTTGGCACCCACTTGTCACCTTTTTTCTTGTATTCCTTTTTTACAGCAGACCACGCGACCTTGTGAGCAACCTGTTCCTTGCTTTGACGTTTACCTCCTCGTCTCTTTGAAGGGCTTTCATATTGTTTGAGGGCATTCTTGTGAGCCTTACTGTATATTTTTTGCGCGTGAGACGGAAGTGTGTCAATTGCCTTTCTCGTCCTTGCAGATAGGGCTGAGCTGCTGCTGCTGCCTCTTCGCCTACTACTGGTACCGCCGTTACTCTGCCTACCCCTCGTAGTACTGCTTTTAGTTCGCCCGCTAATGGTGCGCTTGCCTCTTCTTGTTGTGCTCTTACGTCTGATAGTAGAAGAAGAAGATTTTCGTGGCATATCCCGAGTGGCTCAACATAATATATAATATGTGCATGAATGTCATATTTCATGACACGAAAAGGTAGGTTGAAGGAAATTTTCAGCAAGGCGCTATACGCTGATGACGCAGCACTTTACTCTGTTAGCTATCGCGACTTTGAAAATATTGTAGAAGTCCCACTACAAGAATTTCTTAAGCTGTCGGAAAATTTTACATTGATACCGCAGAATAGGATCCTGCTCGTTAAAAAGAATGAGCAGGTGCTATACCAAAAGTACGGCTTCTAGCCTTCTAGAATCCAGCCTTCCGATAGCAAGTCATTCGATGTGCCAGTGGCAGTTGCATAGCGCCAGATGGAAACATCGTCATCATCATCGTCTGCAGTCACAGTAGATCTGATCTTGGCAAGTGCTTCAATTTCTTGCTGCAGGCCTTCGCTGCTAGCTTTCGTAGTCGAGGATTTCTTACAAAATTGACAATGAGGATCAAATCTAGCTGTTTTATTTACGATGTCAATGAGAGGGTATGCCCTGCATGCGAGCGGCCTGTCGGAGTATATTTTGCATTTAAATCCACCATGAGCAGACCTATCGTTATTTTCAACATCAAGGAACGGGCAGAGGTTACCATCCTCATTCTTGCCCATCATCTGGTAGGCGATTATCTTGTCAGGCGAATTTTTACCAACCGCAAGGCGCGGCACTATTCTGACTTTGATACCCATATTCTTTGCAAGGCGTTCTATTACGGTTTTCTCCTCAGGCAGTACAAGTACCCCGATCTTGCCGTACTCAACAGAGGGATAGTATTCTCTGTAGATGCAGCAGTCAGAGCACCCTTGCACACAACTGAACTTTTTTTTCATTTTTTTTCCTCTATGCACTGCCATTCAATGCTTTCCGGTGAAAGCTCCTCATACTTCAAAAATGCAATATCATAGACCGATTTTGATTTCTTTAAAATTTCAAGGTCATACTTCCTGTCGTCATCCTTTTTCTTTAGATTTTCTTTGTATATCCCAAAACGCAAAATTGCTTTGTTTTCGTATCCTGCTTTAAACCGCTTGTAATTGTCAGAGACTTGTATCTTCTTCACAAAGCCAGTATTGTCTCCTTTGTAAATAGAGCCGCCATAAATTATGAGCCAATAGCTGTCGCTCTGCTCTACAAATCTAAGCTTTATTTCGTCATCTGGCCACCAATCGATCGTCTTTTTCCATAACCGGTAGGCGGGAACCTTATCCTCAAAGAGTAAAATGACGTTCATATAGACGTCATGGTAACGGTAGCCCACACCGATAAAGTCCCCGAACCAAGAGATAGACTTGCTGCTCACTGTGTCCATTAGCTTGGCACTGCTATAATAAAAGAAAGGTGTAAAATAAATCATATTCTTGCTTGTATGGTATTGCCCAAAAAACGCAGAGAGTATTGATTCTGCTATATTCACACACACGCGCCCGCACCAACCATTTTGTTTCTTACTATCTGGCATCTTACCACACCGCCACTTCTATGGTGGACTTAGACTAAATATTGATAAATATTGCAAATTGACAAAATAACAATAATCCTTTTTTATTTTTACAAATACTAGGTACACATATGTATACATAGAATACTGCGCCCGGCTGTACGGGTCACTGCAATAACAAAAGGGGAAGTCAAAGAGACAATTCTAGGCACTATTTTTTGCAATGCTGAGAATTAACCTTTATATTTACTGTTCCTTTTCGACTGGCTCGATATGGCACTCATGTCCTCTGTGCTCTTTGTCTAGCTGCTGAGCCTCCTCGTTTGTTATCGGAAACCTATCTTCGCTCACACCATGTTTTTCCAATAGAACCTTCCTACAGGTATCGCAGATGAATTGCATCACAATGATACCCATCTTGCTAAAGTCAAGCCAGACGATATATTTAGACTATTCTGCTAGCCTACTACTAGCCTACTATATTGCGCATCCTGTCAAATATTCCCTTTTTGTTCTTTTCCTTATTCTCTACTAACTTGAAACATTCAGAGCAGAGAGCGCGTAGGTTGACTGGCCTATTGTCCTTTAAAGAGCCATTAATGTGCTCAAACTGCGGCGGCGTTCGGGGGCTGAACTTCACGCTGCATTTCTGGCACCGGTTGTGGGCACGCTCAAGCACCGTCTGTCGGATAGCAAGTGTTAGGTGCTCATACTTTTTCTTATTATGACTGGGACTGCTTGGAGGGCCGAAAAATGACACGCATAAAATAGCATCTAGCTCAAACTTATGTCTTGCGATCACGAAGAACTTTTTTATACGGATTACTGGACATGAACCCTGCAAATAAGGCAAAAAAATAGTAATACTCATAATTATGATAATAAGAATGACAGTCGCTGCAATATCTAATAAGCAATATAAAGATCTTTTTCCTTCTCTTCTTGCTGAAGTCAGGTATAATATTATGCATAAGGGCCGATCAGTTAACGATATTTCCCTAGGGAGCTTATTACTTACAGAATCTTGGCACTTCTTGCCACAGCATAGACATGGTCTTTTAGGTCTCGTTCATAAAGCGAATTCATCTTTTCAATAAGCGTCTGGCGTGCCTGAGCCCTTGACTCTTCTGTGCCGGCCGAAAGGGCTGCTGCAAATACGTCTGGCAAATTCTCCTTTATCCAGCCATCAAGCACAAGATACCTGCCTTCATTTATCCATATGAGCCGGGACACGGATTGGTCGACCTCTTCGTCGAACGTGCCGGTTTCAACTCTGTCTATCAGCATAAAGATGCAGTTATTTGGATCAGGATTGCTAAGTACTTCGCTTGGACGCCCGACTGCTCTACCAGATTCTATACGTTCTATTAGACCCAGTGGTCGGACATAGGTGCCAACAACATGGACTTTGCTGCCGTCCACGGACCGGACGCGACCAATGATTATTTTGTTGTATTTACCATCTTTTTGCACTACAAAAACATATTGGCCAGGCTTAATTCCTCCCCTGCTCCTAAACATCCATTAGAACCGCGGCTTCCAAATTATATAATGTTATCTCGAGCCGGATCTTCGTACGTATTATAATTTAAAGTACGATAAGTTTTTCATGATTCAACAGACTAGAAACTAAAGAATTCGGTTTTGGCAGTATAATCCGTTAGAATTACATTTATTAACACTGGCTAATAACGATAGACAACATATGCAGAGATTTGACGAGCTTGATATGAGGATATTATCTGAACTGACCAAGGATGCAAGCATTTCAGTTCCAAGGTTGAGCAAAAAGCTTAACGTTAATGCTTCTGTTCTTTACAGCAGGATAAAGCGCCTAGCAAAACGCAGTTTGATTAAAAATTTCACTGTGATTGTCAATGAAACTATGCTGGGGATAAATGTCAAGGCAACAGTTGGGATAAACCGGGATCCTAAGTTGAAAGATCCCATTCACGCAGAACTTATGAAAATTCCAGAAATTAGGTCGCTCTCTGAAGTTACCGGCAGGTTCGACATGATAGTGAACATAAGCGCCCACACGCTGGAGGAATTACATAACGTCGTCATCGCACGCATAGGCAAGATAGAAGGCATACAAAACACTGAAACATTTGTTGAGATGCAGAGGACCGATAAGGAACCGCTTTATAATCTCCATCCCTCGCTTTCAAGGTACTGACCGACAGACAGACAGACAAATATTTTATATAACGCATCCACAGTTTAGAACATAAATTGTCGCTTATTCAGCACAAGATTACGGAAATGGTCCAGACGCTCAGGCTGGCAAAAAAGACCAGCAAGGACGATTATATGCAACACCTGCGTTTGGTCGTGCTTGGCATGGCTGTAGTGGGCGGTATTGGTTTTGCCATGAAGTTAATAGCAGAATTTGTCACAGTGGGCACAACAGGCCAGTTTGGGTAATAGTCAATAGGATTAAAATACCTTCAACTCCTACATGGAAGCATGGAAACCAGGATAGACAATAATAACGTAGTTACGCATATCACCA
>JALYGW010000065.1 GCA_030776915.1 Thermoproteota archaeon | reverse complement strand
GCCACCGGCAACTGTTACATGTCTTATCTTAGTTGGATCTACTACACTCATTTCACTATCTACATTAGATTCTTCTACACAATGTCGAATCATCGAACAGAGTCACCTTTTTGTCTCTGATAGAGCTTGCTGGCTGAGATCTTCTGCTGCAAGGTTTCTGTCTATCCTCAGAACAGACTTGGCAATTTCACCGGATGCTTGCAGTGCCATTGTCTTGACCATTAGTGGGTCTATTATGCCTGTGTTCCACATATCGATAGCCTCGCCTGTATTGATATCTATGCCATACGCAGGAGGGGATGCCTTTGCTGCCATTACCTTTTCAAGACCATTAAAGCCGGCGTTGGCTAGAATCTGCCGCATGATGCTTTCAAGTGCAGAGGCTACCACTTCAAGTCCTACCTGCTCTAACCCTTTGAGGCGAAGGCCCTTCACCTTATCTATTATGTGCAATTCAGCAGCGCCTCCTCCTGGCACGACGCCTTTGTTTAGAGCTGCTTCTGCAGCATTAACACCATCGATCGCAGCTCTCCACCGTTCAAGGGAGGTCTCCTTTGTAGTTCCAGAAACTATCAGAGTGACCATGTTTTTGCCTCTGCCACCCTCGAGGTAGATTATGCCATTATCCTCATCCTCTCGAATATGTTCTGCAGTACCAAGTATATCCGATCTCTTGAGGTCCTCAATGACACGCACCGGCTTAGCGCCTGTGTAGCGCGACAAGTGCTCGATCTCTTCAATCGATATCCTTGAAGCAAACACTCTTCTCGCAACTAAAATGTCCTCTACCGCTTGGTCAACTTCTGGAGAAGCGATAAGAATGGTGTTAGCGCCAGTTGCCAGCATGGCATCCACAATTTCTTTTGATTTTGCAATTCGGTCATTTTCCATCAGCAGGATTTCCTGATACTTGTTGTTCTCCTTTATCCATGATTCCTTAACGGGCTTGAGATCAAGCTTTGTAATCAAGATTCTAGCATTCTTTACCTCAAGGGGGAGCTCCGGATCCATCCTTTGCCTTTCAAGCACAATACCGTTGACTACCTGATCCTCAATACTTGTCTTGCGTATTACCATTATTGATTTGTTAAAATCATACTTGCCATTGTACCTTGCATTCTCTCCAACCGTTCTGAGTGCAGAAATGACGAGGGTTGCAAGTCTTTCTCCGTCAAGCTTGGATGCTAGAGAAGTTCTAACTACTTGTTCAAGTTCGATATCATTGGTTGAAATGTGCTTTGCTTCTTTCTCTAGCAGCTGGCAGGCAAGTCTTACTCCATTTTCAATCCCTTCTGCAACCTTTGTGGGGTGAACACCTAGCTCCTTTATTAGGCGTTTGCCCTCCTTTATCATTTCTGCAGACATGACTACCGCAGTAGTCGTCCCGTCTCCGACCAGCTGCTCCTGCCGCTCAGCTATCTCTACAATCATTCTTGCAACTGGGTGAATGGCTTTAAGTGAAAGCAGTATTGTAACGCCATCGTTTGACACATGCCGATTCATTGCCTGATCTATAAGTAGCTTGTCAAGTCCCTTTGGTCCAAGGGTGGTCCGCACTGTGTCGGCAACAGCCATTACCGCGTTAGAATTGGATTCTAGTGCATTGAATTCAACACTTTCGGCCATTGGCCGCCACACGCCAAAATTGGGGTTTGTTGACATGAATAGATGAGCAGAAGAGATGAAGATAAAGGTATTTCAAAGAAGAAAAAAAGAAATAAAAGTCTGCAGGCAAGTTAACAAGCCTGCTTGGTTGCCAGTATCGTCGTTATGCCATAAAGTATCTTTGTGCCAATGCTAGCTCTTTTGCAGGGTCTACCGTAGCTATCTTACCGTCCAGTTTTACTTCATAGGTTTCTGGGTCTATGTCGATCTTAGGTGCTGCGTCGTTCCATATCATGTCGTTCTTGCTGATATTTCTACAGTTTTTGACAGGCAGCATGCCTTTCTCGAGACCGAGTTTTTCAGGCACGCCTAACTCTACAGCCCGCTTGGAAGTCAAGGTAAAGGAAGTCTTCTGTACTGCTTTGCCGAGAGCTCCAAACATGGGCCTATAGTATACTGGTTCCGGCGTCGGAATAGAAGCGTTAGGATCACCCATCACAGACCACGCTATGAACCCTCCCTTGATCACCATTTTTGGCTTGGCTGCAAAGAAGGCTGTAGGATACATGACTAGGTCGGCTATTTTTCCCACTTCTAGGGAGCCAAGATCCTCTGTAACACCCTGTGTGATCGCACAGTTTATCGTTGTCTTTGCTATGTACCTCTTTGCCCTGAAATTATCATTATCGCCGGTTTCTTCCTTTAATTTGCCCTTCATCTTTTTCATCTTGTCAGCTGTTTGCCAAGCGCGAATTACTACTTCGCCAATTCTGCCCATTGCCTGGCTGTCTGATGAGTACATGCTGATTACTCCTTCATCATGCAGAACGTCTTCTGCTGCTATTGTTTCTGCACGAATTCTAGACTCTGCAAATGCCACATCTTCAGCAACTGCGGGATTTAGGTGATGACAGAACATCAGCATGTCCAAGTGCTCATCAATAGTATTCTTCGTATAGGGCCTAGTGGGGTTGGTAGAAGATGGCAATGCAAATTGTTCTCCAGCAATTTTCATGATATCTGGAGCATGACCTCCTCCTGCGCCCTCTGTGTGATATGTATGCAAAGTTCTTCCATCTATTGCATCAATTGTGTCCTGCACATAGGCGCATTCATTAATCGAGTCTGTATGTATGGCTAACTGTGTATCTGTTGCATCAACTGCCCTAAGAGATGCATCAAGAACCGCTGCTGTCGTCCCCCAGTCTTCATGATCCTTTAGTCCACATGCACCTGCCTCTATTTGTTCTAGCTGTGTTGCAAGAGAGGGGTGAGAGTCGTTGCCTTTCCCCAAGAATCCCCAATTCAAAGGTATATCTTCAACGGCTTCCATCATTCTACTAATATTGAATACACCAGGTGTACAAGTCGTCGCGTTTGTTCCATCTGCCGGGCCTGTTCCGCCACCTACCATAGTTGTTATGCCATTGCCTATAGCATCTATGTATTGCTGAGGACTGATCATGTGCACGTGATTGTCCCAGTGCCCCGGGGTGCATATAGTGTGTTCACCTGCAGTAGCTTCGGTGCATGCCGAGACTACCATATTCGAATTTACCTTATCCATAGTATACGGGTTGCCAGCCTTGCCAACTCCAGCTATTCTACCATCCTTGATTCCAATATCGGCTTTGACGATACCCAATATAGGGTCAAGAACTACCGCGTTTGTTATTACGAAATCTAGTGCGCCATTACTGTTTGTGACACCAGATGCCTGAGCAAGGCCATCCCTCAAGGTCTTGCCGCCGCCAAAGACACACTCATCTCCAGGTGTTATCAGATCCTTTTCTACCTCAATTAGAAGGTCTGTATCCCCAAGTCTCATTTTGTCACCGGTAGTTGGGCCAAATAGGTCTGTGTATTGTTTGCGTGTTAATTTGAGAACCATATTCTTTTCTGCCTCCTCTCCTCTCCTATGCTCCCCTGAAGCCACGTGTCCGGGCTTTCTCAAGTGCTGCATTCTTCATTATGCTAGAACTAAGGCTGCCCATGGTCAGACCATTGAATCCATAGCATATCCTCTTTCCACCTAATTCACACAATTCTACCTCCTTTGAGTCGCCAGGTTCGAATCTCACTGAAGTTCCTGCCGGGATGTTCAATCTGTAGCCAAATGTCTTTTCCCTTGGAAAGTCCATAGCCTTATTGACCTCAAAAAAGTGTGTGTGTGATCCGATTTGGCATGGTCTATCTCCTTTATTGCTTACAGTTAGCTTGATAGTTTTTCTATTTTCGTTACAAATCACAGGATCTGAGGACAGAACATATTCACCTGGGATCAAAGTTCTTCCAACCCCCCTC
>JALYGW010000064.1 GCA_030776915.1 Thermoproteota archaeon | reverse complement strand
AATCCTAAATGAAATTGTCCTCAATAGGCCAAACGCTTCAAACCTCAGGATAAGTTATACTACTTCGGATTTTCTGTCCAAAGACCGAAGGGAATGGATATTCAGCCTTAATTCTACCACCAGCCTCTCAGTCAAGCTGCCTCCAGATAGCATATTGACAGATCCAGGACAAAACCCATCTATAGTACTTGTAGGTGATCAACAAATCCTTACATACGAGCCTGGTAACATACGGTTCGTTTACGTAATAGGAGCATTGGGTACAGAAGAGCAGGCAAACATTGTCATCACGGCAGCCGAAAGTGCTATTGTTCAGATAAGCAACAACTATCAAGGTATTGTTCTGACAGGCGCAAAGGATCTGCTTCAGAGAGCGATAGATGCACGTGATGAGAGGAGATTCACAGAAGCTGAAAGATTTGCAGATCAAGCAAATGACGTAGCTATTGCCACAGGCAGAGAGTATGCCGCTGCCCAAGAAGCGCTTGTCAATGCCGAGGCGCAGATAAATAGTGCTGCTGCAGGGGGAAGCGGCTTAAATAATGCTGTCACTATGCAGATGCTCGAGCAGGCAAACAACGAATTTGCAATTGGTAATTATACAGAAGCTAGAAGCTCTGCGCAAAATGCTGTTACAGCGCTAGATGACAACCCTGCACAGCCAGAAATACCAATACCTGTGATGATCACAGCAATAACAGTAGCAGCTACAGCAGTGGCAGGAGGGATCGCCACCATAGTATTCTTCAAGAAGAGGAAGCACTCAAAGCCAGTGCCAGAACTTCACAAGGTAAATGACCCACCAAACGCCAACACTAATAATAACAAGACCAGTAGCAGGGCAGAAGCAGTCTTCCGGCCTACTAACTCAGTAGCACCAGTGCAGCCCAAACGAGATAATATTGTACATGTAGAAGAACAGCAAGAGATGGCAGGACCAGTGGAAGAGACTACCAGCATTCCTCCAGTGCCAAGTACTATCTCTGATTCTCAGATAGATAGCTCTATCCTTTCGCATATAGTTGGCAATATACTTGTAGAAAGGCCGCACTTGCGCCCGGAAGATCAACAGGTGCTAAAGTTCTTGGCGGAAAAGGAAGGGGCAGCTTTTGAAAGCGAGATCAGAACCAAGTTTCAGATTCCCAAGACGACGATATGGAGGCTGGTCAAGAGACTCGAGCGCGAAGAGCTTGTCGAAATACGTAAGGCAGGCGGTCAGAACCTTATAAAACTCAGGTTTGAAGACAAACAAGCTTAGCCATGCTTAAATAAAGCAGAGGGGACAAATATATGTGAGCAGTTCCTTCATCCCAGACGATATTTCTGCACTGTTGTCTTCACCTATTGAGCATTTCATAAACACTAATGTGGCCATTTTAGAGGGTGACAAATTCACCGATCAAGCATTAGACCTAATGAAAGAGAGAGACGTCAGAAGTGTCCTTGTGTCACACGTAGGAGAAGTGGTGGGAATCGTGAGTAAGACGGACATTCTGTTCAAGGTGATGTCACGGGGAAGAAACCCCGGCAAAGTTAGGCTGAGGGAAATAATGACAAGCCCCGTTCTTGCCGTGGGCCCGCACAACACTGTTCAGGAAACCCTGTCAATCATGGACAAGCATGTGGTAAGGCAGGTAATCGTGAGCTCCCATTCGGCTGTGCTTGGAATGGTTTCCCGGGATGACATCTTTGAGAAGATCCATATGGCTACAGTGTCCACAGCGCACACTGCTATCAAGGGTACTCCCGTCTGCATCATCAATCCCAAGGCCATAGTCTATATGAGAGACATCAGCACTGCCAAGCTTATGTGTCCATACTGTGAATCTCCATTTGATACAAAAGAAGGGCTGTCAAACCACATCGACAGGTTGCACTCAGGATCGGGTGTGCTTGAAGGTGATGTACGTCGAATGTTTGAATGACTATATCTTATTATTTAGTGCCGATTCATGTTTTCCACGATGCCGGCAGTAGCATCGACAATACCTATGCTATAGATTATGTCTTATGCGGTGGTGATAGGAGTATAGTCTTGCAGTGGCTGAAGCATTCTATATCTATATCTTCTATATCTTATATCCATACAAGAAAAAATAGGAACATGATAGGAAGCCCCTCTGTGTGGTCTCAATTGACAAGATATTCTGTAGTTTTTTACACTTCTGGCAAACTAACATCCTTTGTTAGATCGACTGGCGCTCCGTGCACAGAGCCCACCAGGCGTACTCCCGTCTGGCTGTTTTGTTGCCATCATCAATAATATATTTCTGTAAAGCCATCACACACCGACTCTATAAGAGATTTTGTCTTATTAGCCATTCTTGATGAAGTCATACAACCTGCTCTCTGCCAATGTCCAGCAAGTTCAGTCATAATCAATTTACTAGTAATGATATAATGCATTCAAGATTGTTGTTTTATTGTATCAAGACCTGCATATTTTTACCACTTCAACATATCATCATCATCTCTAATGGTTTCATACGGAGCGTCAGGGCTGATTCATTGAGGGGATGCTACTGTCAAGGCAAGGCAAAGCAATACAAGATATTCCGCTTACTGCGACGAAACCACCACTAACTAGGTTGCATTCCTACATTCATTCTTGCCATTTATATCCAGCAAGTTGTTCTTGCATAACTTATATTATGTACTGCTAAAAACCAGTGGCGTTACACTTAGTGCCGGGGTAGCTCAGCTTGGTTAGAGCGTACGACTCATAATCTCATCTGGTAAGAAATCGTAAGGTCGCGGGCTCAAATCCCGCCTCCGGCACCTTTATAATCAATATGAATGCACTTCTGATTTATGCTCGCGAAGATATTTTTTCTTCTTGAATCGTTCATTACACTTTTCACACTTGAAAGGCTTTTCAAATTCTTCAAGAAACCTGCGTCTTCGTTCTTCTGCTGAATCCATGATTGGATTTTGATTATCAGCGTTGATCATAATATAATCGAACTATACCTTTTTTGTTTATTTACTTTAAGTAAGATAATTCTGTATTAGCAGCATTCAAAAAGGAGAATTGCAGGAGTAGACTTCATTCTATTTTACATAAAAAAAAGAATATGATATCAATAAGAGTTAATGTGATATTCCAAAAACTGAGCGAGCTTGAAGTCTTCCTCTATAGGGCAGAGGGATGAGGGGGAAGAAGTTCACGTGCAACACGTTACGGCAATTTTGCAGAGTAAAGTGCCTGTGTATTTTAAGACACGATTATATATGATCTGTAAAACTAGTCTTGTAAGTGCCGTCGTAGCTCAGCCTGGGAGAGCACTCGACCTTTTAAGGGGTGAAGCTGAAGACCGAGCTGTCGTGAGCTCAAATCTCACCGACGGCATTACATCTGTTTTGTAGCATTTATGACTATTCTAGCGGTGTTCTCAATTATCTTTCCAGAGGCAGCAAGATGGTTCTTGGCATCGAATATAGCTGCTAATTCCTGCTTTGACAAGCGAGTCGAAATATTCCTATCTTCGCATGCAGCATCAAAAAAGTGCTGACCACTTTCAAGTGCTGAAAACGCTACTCTTTGTATGTCTCGATAGGCATCGAAGCGAGCAACTCCTTTCTTTATTAGTGCGTCTAGCATAAATTCGGCATAAATCTGGCCCTTTGTCATTTCAATATTGTATGAGATCTTTTCCTTGTTTACTTTTAGCTCTCGAATTACCTTGGTCATTGCATTAAGCATTTCGTCAAGTAGTACAGCGGCCATTGGAATCGCGAAGCGTTCATTTGCTGAGTTTGAGAGGTCGCGCTCGTGCCACGATGCAATATTTTCCATCGACACGCTCACAAGCGATCGCAGGATTCTCGCAAGAGAAGATACTCGCTCACTTTTTATGGGGTTGCGCTTGACTGGCACCGCGCTGCTTCCCATTTGGCCCTTCCGAAAAGGCTCGGCTACTTCACCTAACTCTGTGCGTTGCAGGTTCCTGATCTCGATGGCGATCTTGTCGAGTGTTGAGCCAATAAGTGCAATACAAAACTGCATCTCTGCAAACCTCTCTCGGGGCACAATCTGTGTTGCAGCATCTACAGAGTAAAGACCAAGGTTTTGAGCAACAATTTTTTGTACTTCAAGTGCCTTGTCGCCCATAAGAGAGCCCGTACCAACTACGCCAAGTGTCTTACACACTAGAAACCGCTTTTCACCTTCCTTGATGCGTTCGATGTGCTTGGCCATTTCCGCTGCCCACACTGCAAATTTTAATCCAAATGAAATAATGCTTGCATGCTGCCCATGCGTCCTGCCTACTGCTGGCAAGTCCCTGAACTGAAGCGCTCTATCTATTAAAAGGTGCGCAAGCTTGGCTACCTTTGATTGAATTATTGAAAATGCCTCACGCATCTCCATGCAAATGGATGTGTCTATCACGTCATTGCTTGTCAGCCCGTAGTGTATCCACCGCTTGGATTTGGCTGAAACTTGCTCGCTTAACGCCTCTACCATTGCGGCCGTATCATGCTCGCTCATTGACTCAAGTTCTCTAACTCTAGCAGGAGTGACCCTGCCTGGGCGGGCTCCTCTTGTAATTTCATCCGCTACATCTGCTGGGATTATACCTAGCTGGGCCTGCACATGTGCAACGGTTGCCTCAAAATCGAGCTGATATTGCAGCCTCCTTTCGCCCTCAAAGATATCGCGCATCTCTTTGCTACCATAGCGTCCAGAGTCTATCGGCAGTATTGGCATCAGTCTCATTATAAAGCGACAAAGCGGCGAAAATAAATCTTCTTGCCAATTATAGAATTATTATTTCCCCCTCACTATCTCATTTGTATAATATCATCCTTGTAGTGGATGCGTGCTCTATAGAATTACCTACGCGTTAGACTTGGAAAAAATAAGCTACACGCTTTTGTCTCCGTGTCGGGCAAGGCTTATAATTACTTTACAAGAAATAGCAGTAACAGAATTGGATGAACTTATCACTAGGAGCGGCAGCCGTCGAGTCAAGAAGGTAAATGACCTTGAGTATAGAATAGACCCAGAGCCAGCCAAAGGTATGAAAGTCCCAGTTACAATCTACGCCAATGAATTGTTGATATCGAAAATGGTGACTGACAGGACGGTCGACCAGGCTGCAAATGTCGCCACGCTACCAGGCATCAAAAAGCATGTCATCGTGCTCCCTGATGGCCATGAAGGCTATGGCTTTCCTGTCGGCGGTGTGGCCGCAACTGATCTTGAAGAAGGAGTGATCAGCCCGGGCGGAGTCGGCTACGACATCAACTGTGGAGTACGCTTGATACGGACGAACCTGACAGAGCGGGATGTTAGGCCGAAGCTAAAGGATCTGGTCAATGAGCTTTTTAGATCAGTCCCCTTAGGCGTTGGAAGTGAGGGAGCAGTAAAGCTGACAAAGACCGAGCTTGACGAATTACTAGTAGAAGGCGTTAGATGGGCTGTCAGCAATGGATATGGTACTGAAGACGATATGGAAGCATGCGAAGAGAGTGGTAAGATGGAAGGAGCAGACCCTGCAAGCGTCTCCGACACTGCAAGAAAAAGAGGTGCAGCTCAGCTTGGGACTCTGGGTTCTGGCAACCACTTCCTTGAAGTGCAAAAAGTAGACAAGATCTTTGACGAGCGTGCAGCCAAGGCAATGGGCATAAACCAAGCTGGCCAGCTGACGGTGCTCATACACTGCGGCTCCCGAGGCTTTGGCCACCAAATATGTACCGATTACTTGCGTGTTTCTGAATCAGTTCAACGAAAATATGGGTTGACGCTTGCAGATAGAGAGCTTGCATGCGTACCCAATAATTCTAAAGAAGGAGAAGAATATCGCAAAGCAATGTATTCTGCTCTCAATTTCGCATGGGTCAACCGCCAAATGATAACACATTGGACACGGAAAACGTTTAAGCAGATCTTCAAGGCAAAAGAAAGTGACCTTGATATGGATCTTGTTTACGATGTTGCACACAATATCGCCAAGGTGGAGCGTCACAAGGTTAATGGCAAGGGGACCTCGGATCTAGTGGTCCATAGAAAGGGTGCTACAAGGGCTTTCCCTGCGGGCATGGAACAGCTGCCAAGCAAGTACCGGAGCATTGGCCAGCCAGTAATAATACCGGGCTCAATGGGCACTGCCAGCTGGATTCTGCTTGGCAATCAAAAATCACTTGATCTCAGCTTTGGATCTACTGCACACGGAGCAGGTCGCATGATGTCTAGGTCTGCTGCAAAGCGTAGCTACACAGCCGACCTTGTGAAAAAGGGCCTGGAGTCAAAGGGAATCTATCTCAAAGCGCTTACAAAGGAAGGCGTGGTCGAAGAGACACCGGAGGCCTACAAGGATGTTGATGCCGTAGCCGATGTTTCGCATTCCCTTGGAATTGCTACCAAGGTGGCGAGGATGGTGCCAATAGGAGTGATAAAGGGCTAATGCCAGCCGACGACGATCCTGACATTGACATAATTAATGCACGCAAACTAAGAGAGCTTCGTGAAAAGGCAGCTGCGATGGAAAAGGCAAAAGCTAGTCGCCAGCAGCCACAGCCAAAGTCCTCAAGAGAAATAGTATCTGCCTACATCTACGACAGGGCCGACGAAGTACTAGACCTTGCTTACAGACAGTATCCTGTCCAGACTGAAGCGATTGTCACAAAAATTGCCAGACTTATTTTGTCTGGCGAAATAACAAGCAGGATATCGGGAGGGGAACTCTTGATGCTTTTCAGGTCTGTGGGCCTTAATATAAGGGTCAACACTACAATCAAGGTCGAAGACGATGGCAAGTTGATCTCATTCTCTGAGAAACTCAAGCAGCAGCAGAATAAGAATGATTTGCCTTGATAATGGGAACGTTTATCCTGGATTTTCAGACAATTGATTTTGAATCTGATGCCAAGATTGCAATAGTTATGCTCTCTGACTACCAGAGGCTCTGTCAGCTGGAAAACTCGTTTGCTCTTGACTCACCGGTACAGAGTCTAGGCTGGTCGTTTGCGAAGATGTTCCTAGCAGGTCAATTCGTAGAGAAGTTATATACACATCAGGCTCACAACATAGAGGCTTCAAAAGGCAAAAAGCCTGAAGACAAGTTCATTGCATGGCTTCAAAAGGAATTGAAAAATAGAGGTTGCGGCGCGCAGATAAAAATAGCGCCAGAAATGAAATTGATTTAGACTCTCCGTCCTCTTCTGCCGCCTGGCTTTCTTGTAGTATCGTGCGGCACAGGAGTCACATCATCGATTCTACCAATGCGAAAACCTGCTCTTGCAAGCGCCCTGATGGCAGCCTGAGCGCCGGGACCTGGAATTCTTGGACCAACTCCGCCGACAGCACGTACGCGAATATGCAGGGCATTGATGCCCTTTGTCTTGGCCGTTTCAGCCGCTGCGACAGCAGACTTCATAGCTGCATAGGGCGAGGATTCATATCGGTCAGCGGTAACGTGGCGTCCGCCAGAGCTAAATGAGATTGTCTCGCTTCCACTCAAATCAGTAATATGGACAAGCGTGTTATTGTAACTGCTAAAAATGTGAGCTACCCCCCACTTTGTTTGGGTAATGTCGCCTGTTGTTTCAGACATGCACTTGAACTTGCTTCTATAGAGAGTTAAAAACTTTATCACTTATGAAAATGCATATAACCCCTATTCTCAAGAAGGCTATTTCTGGCAAAGACGTTGCCAAAGCCTTTTTGCACTCTGCCTATAACATGCAGGCTAACGCCTGCTTTCCTTGCTGCAGCCTCGGCTTGCCTTATTTTTGTATGCGAAATCGTTGCCACTATCTCATACTCTTCACCACCGTGAAAGACCAACTCGTGCTTGTCAAGACTGTTTTCCTGTGCGAACTTGTCCAAACCTTCTACAGATGGAATGCTGTGAATTATGATATCAACCTCCTCACTCTGGCTTGCCAGCTCATATAGGGATACTGCAAGTCCATCACTTGAATCAATTGACGATGAGAAATATCTTGCAAGCGCGAACCCAAAGCTTTGCCTTGGGTAGGGCTCAAGCACTGATTTCACTGCATGCTTTCTGAATATGCTGCTGCCTGTAATCGCATTTTGCAGCAGGAATGCTAGGCCAGCAGGAGCAAATCCAAAAGGCCCAGATACGATGACATAATCTTCTGGCTTCGCTCCACTTCTTGTTGGAACTTTGGATCTGGAAAAGCCAATCATGCTGCAGTCTATAACAAGCTCGCCAGCTTCGTTTGTATCTCCGCCCACTATTTTGACTCCAAATTCCTTTGAGGCAATAGCAAAGCCCTCAGCAAGCCCTTCAATATATGACTGCTGCGTGGAGCAGCTGTTCGGTATGCCAAGTGAGATTACTGCTGCGTGTGGCCTGACGCCCTTGGCAGCAAGATCGCTTATGCATGAGACGATACTCTTTCGTGCAGCCTGCCAAGCTTCCATGCCCGTGGGAATATCGGTACTTGCAACCAGCATGTCGCTTTTCATAACAATTCCCTTTTCTAACAACGCCACATCGTCTAGGTTGCTTATACCCAGCTTGTTCGCGAAGATCCGGATAATCTGTTTTTCATCTAACTTGGTCATACACTGTCTGAACCTTTTCGCTTGCCTGCTTGTAAATGGCCTGCGCCTTCTCTCCTCTGGATTCGACAGATATCCTGATCACGTGTTCGGTGTTTGATGGCCTAATCAGTATCCAAGACTCTTCATCCATTATTGCCTTGACGCCGTCTTCTGTCAATATCGAGTACGAATCGCTCTTGAAGACATCAGGCAGCTTTTCGATCACTGCGTTGTGCAGTGAAGATTTAGCCACTATCTTCGATCGTATTTGTACAAATTGTGACGCAAACTTTAGGCATTCGTCTACGGTCTTCTTATCAAGCGTGGAGATCGTTGCTGCCGCCAAGAGACCATCGCGGCACATGTTAATTTTAGGCATGATAAACCCAGCGCTACTGCCCTCGCCACCCGCCTCTGCATTAACATCCAGCATCTTGCTGACGACGTTCGCTTCACCTACTTTGGAGTATGCAACAATCTTGCCATTGCCCTTATGGATGTATTTCTCTACTGCAACACTGGTATCGATGCTTGTAACAAACTTTTTCAGACCTATCTCCAATGCCCTTGCGATACACAGCAGCAGCGTTGTGTCTGGGCTCAATTTTTTGCCTTCGCTGTTGACAACTACAAGCCTGTCAGCATCTAGATCAAGTCCAAAACCATGATCTAGTTTGTTTGCAGTTACAAGTGCGCGCAGGTCTGCCAGCTCATCTACAGTGGGATCCGGGCCCCTTGATGATATTCCTGCAATGCCATTGATACTGTAATACTTGAGTCCTAGCTTTTTGAACAGATACTCTGCATAGCCGCATGCCGCACCTCCAGCTGCGTCGATTCCCACTTTGATGGCCGCAGTCTTGCTCTTTGCCGTCTCTGCAACTACATCAGGATAGTTTGAGGAAATCTGAAACTCATTTCCAAACTTGCCCGGATGATGATCGCTTGTCATCTTAAGCATTTCTTCCAACTCATGCTCAAACAAGCCTCTACCATCAATTACGAACTTGAGTCCATTCCATTCTAAGGGGTTGTGTGACGCTGTTACTATAATACCAGCGCCATACTTCCGCGCTTCTCTAAAGGCTGCTGGAGTGGGCGCAATGCCGAGGTTGTAAACATTAATACCCGCAGCTATGAGGCTTGCAATCGCAATTTGAGCAATAATTGTACTGGATGGACGAGTATCGCGGGCAACTACACACTTGCTAGACTTGATTAAGCCTGCAAACTGACCTGCAAACCTTTTCACCTCGTGAAGGTTGAGATCTTGTCCGTAGACCCCTCTGACTCCTGAGATCGATATTTTCACACTAAAAAGTGTCCTCTATCTTTTATTTATTTTAGCGTGAAGCATTAAATAACGAGCAGCTGAAGTTGCACCTGTTTTGCCCTAGTAGCTCAGCCGGCAGAGCGAAGGTTTCGTAATCCCTCGCTTCTCCTCCCTCCACCCGAGAGGGTAGGAGGAGGGGCGAATACCTTAGGTCGCGCGTTCAAATCGCGCCTAGGGCTTCGTTATTTTTTGTAACTCTCTCATTAACTCCCTTCACTACTGCCATTACTGCATGATTTGAAATGACTCGATCATCCTTTCTACTATCGGGAAATATTTTTGGTAAATTGGAAGATCTGCATAGAATTGTATATAATAAACTCTATTGTCAAATATTGTTCCAACTTCTAGCATATTCTGTGGTCCGAATTCTTGATCTGTATAAGTAATCTCAAAAGAATATGCAGGCATGCCTGCAAGAGTAAAATTGCCCATACTTGACGAAAGAACTTGCAAGTCTTCAAAGTTCGGATGTTGCCTAAGAATATCAATACTTTCATTAAGATAGCCTTCGACATTGGTGCTTTGAGGTGTACCATCTATCCCTATCGGAACATATGCAAAGTATCCATTTGCCTCCTCTGGCGAGAAGAACTTGGAAACCAAAATAAAGCGATCATCCCCAGCTACTGTGCTGTTCTGCTGTGTCCAGTTAGAAGGATAAAGCATCCCAACTCCATATGTAACGTTTTGATAGAGCGACCATTCCCCTTGCTGCTCTTGGTGAAGCTGCTGTTGCCCTCCTATCTGGGAGTTTGATATTGAACCGGCGGCGACACTTCCTGCTGCAGGTAAAGCACACACAAGAGTAAACATCACTAGGAGCAGAGGTGTAGTTTTTGGTGTCATTGGGTTGTAAAATACTCATGATTTATCCATTATAAGGGATTCCAATCAAACTTCGCCAATACTTAGCAAGAACACGCAATTATTACCTATTAGCATGACGTTATTCAAGAGACAGAAACAAGAGGCAGATACAAATCTTCTTTATTAAGGGGTGATGAGGAGGGATTTAAAAGTTTGGCAGCAACGTCATCGTGTCCAACACTGAGGGTCCCTGGTCACGGCGGATTCGTCATGTGCATGGATGCAGAGAATAACATTTTTGCTCCATGGGAAGCTACTAATACTAAATGAACACACAGTCCAACCAACGCTAATCATGTTCCATTCGCTTCTTAAATTCTTCGAAGAGGGTTATAGGCCCGCCTCCTTTCAATTTCAAGCGCAATTCTAAACGTAGGTGTTGTTTTACCTATTCTAGACTATTGACGCCATCCCAATCCGGTGATGATCTCTTAATGGTACAATAAATAACAGCTACCAACGATGGGTGGGAAGACACTAAAAGGTTCAGTTAAATCATAGTAGAACATAGAACAATAATGACAAAAAAATGACAATGAGAACATCATCAACAAAAACAATTACAATGATAATAATAACAGACGTGTTAGCTATAATAGTAGTAGCAGCAATGGCATTGACAGCAGGAGTAGCACAAGCAGCGGTTGTGCCTGCAACGACGACAATGAACGGCAACAGCACTACTAATACTACATCATCAGGAATACAGCTATCGCAAGAACCCATCTTACAAGAACGGACAAGGGCTGTAAGCGAGACTCCAATAAGCTATGCACACATGAGCATAACATACTCCGGAAATGGCACGTTGACGCTGCCAAACAACAACATCGCCACTATCGTTAATTTCACAACTAATGGTAGCGCGCTTATCTCATTTGTGACACAATCTGCTCAGGGAACGGAGACCATCAGAATAGAGAATGGTGAGACTGCAACAATCACATTTTATGAAATTGTAAAGTTCAATCCTGCTACAAGTGAAGGCAAGGGAATTATTATAGCAGAGGTTAGCACAAACCCAACCGGCACGCTTGCATCATTAAACGGCATGACACTAGTAGGAATAGATGATATTCTGTCAAATGGTGAGAGTAGCGTAACGTTATGGGAGTGGGAAAGCGGAATTAGTAATTTGGACATTGTTCCTGTGCAGGATGAGTTAAGTCTCCATGAATATAATAACTGAGATTCCACCAACTGCTTCTCTTTCTTGGTCTGTTTAATATTTCCTTTACCCTCTTTTTTGAAGATGAACTTCTATAATTCCTTTTTCTATAAAGAAATGGAGTTAGGTATTGGAACCCAAACAGACTCTACAATTATATTATTCTTCTTTAATAAAGGCAAAGGACGTCATTAAAGATGTTGCGAACAGAGATACAGGAGAGTCTCTCTGTCTCTTACTTATTCGCTGTCCTTTACGGTCTTGCTCGTTTTTGCATGTGTAAAGTTCGTTCCTAATCCCCTTGGACTCGGACCTGGAATCTGAGGATCAGTGCCAATTTCCTGCACAGTCACATCTTGTGATTCATCGTCATCGTCTTTACCCATTTCACGCCCCATTCCTCGATTGGGCATTTTTTCCTTGTACGGATTTGTTCCCATATTATTGATGTAATATTGGAAAATATTGCTTATATAGGCAAAGTCCTTTACTTTCATTCAGAGACTGTTTCCCAAGATATTATCCCATAGCTATCATGCAGGTGGCAACATCAGGACAGCTCTTAACTTGACTTGATTTATCACAGTAGTTCTCATAAGTATTCGGAAATAAGCCATAGTACTATGCATCTTTGGCAATTTATACGGAAAGGATAGCACATCTGCTATACTGTTATATATTGTTACAACTCCCATCAATTATTTTCTTACTTGTTGTCATAGCTTCCGATTAGGAAATCGTCCCTCTTATGTGTTCGAACCAATGACACTTGAATTCAAAGGATTGAAAAAAATAAATTTGAAGACAGATGCTGTCTATAAAAGATATTCATAGCAATGTGGACATGAAACGAATTATGAGAACTTTGGCGAATGGAACTAACACATAATATCATTTATATTCTATTTTCGAATTGAGTAGGACACTGCGACACGAAGTGGACTTATATTATTAAATATAATTAGTAGCAACTAAGATCTGATGTCGGAGAGCATCAATGTTAACAAAAGCATCAAGCAGTTTATGGTGCTTGACGTGATTTCAAGGAGAATTGAAGATGCTGACAGGATTGTAAGAATAATGAAAATGAACAATTCAGAAGTTGAATCATTCAAGGCGGGCCCGTATTTCAGTTATCAGTTCTTGCCGAACAAAATAAGGGTCTTTATGCCAAAAGGAGTAAGTGCAGATTCATCTGCCTTCAACTTCAGTGTTGTGGCAGTCAAAGGTGTGACTTTGAGATTTGACAGTTGATAACGCTGGAAAACATACTGGCAGCATCATTTGTCCAAATTGCTCAACTCCAATGCAGGAAATTAGGCGATATGATGCAGACATTGACTATTGTCCATCGTGCAAAGGAGTGTGGCTAGATAGAGGCGAAATAGACAAGATAGCAATGGCTCAAAACAGAATTGACGAAGAACATTACCGCCGGTACCATAGGGACAGAGAGTATGATGATTACGACGACGACTATTATCATTATAGAGGGCATAGAAGGCGAAGAGGCTTATTTGGCGACCTTTTTGACTTTGACTAGGCGAAGATAAGTGACAGAGGGTATATGTGTGCATATGCATCTACCACAAAACTTTTGTAGCCCTTCAGTCAGGGCAAGCTGTGATGTGCCATGACTTGATGTATCCTAACCTTGGATTCAGTATCTTAAGGCATTAACATCCTAATCTATTATAACAGTAGAATCGCTGTCAAATGTTCAAGTCGCCTTTTTGACAGTATTTGAAACCAGGAAAAATGATATTGGCAAACGAAGGCTCTTAGCAAAGTAGAAGCTCTATACAGAAAGTGCAACCTTCAAAAAGAATGTATCAATACTGAAGCTCATGTATTGATAGGGCTCAAATCTTTTCCTTTTTGCAAATATATACGGTAGTAATAAATTCATAAAATAAGCGAATATATCAGAAGAGAGAAAGTGCTTTCTGTTCTAAAGAGTCTGACATGAATCATAA
>JALYGW010000063.1 GCA_030776915.1 Thermoproteota archaeon | reverse complement strand
AAGTCATCATCATCACATATGCCGTTGCTCTCATAGATATATGAATATACTAAATAATTCAGTAGTAGAAGTATGAAAATCTCATCTATTACATGATTCGACAGTAGAAAATATAACAATCATCTATTATATCAAGATAGTGCAGGCACTCTCTCCTGTAATTTGTCTAAAAAAATTTGCTTCATGTCTAAATCTGTTTCAATCTATTGTATCTCTGAAGATAAAAGCAGAACATAGCAATAGCGACTTTTACCACGGAACTTACTGAGGATGAAACAGTTTAGCCTAGAATATACCTTATAAAATATGTTGATTGACATATGATCAAGAGTATTACCGCAATTCTATTCTTGCTCTTGTTTGTAAAACCATGATCTTTTACTCTTTTATGCTTAGCTGGCCAGATACTTTTTTGGTCAATTACTATGAGTCCACATATGTATCAATTGATGTACAAGATCGAGGTGATTAGGAAATTGTTGCTGGCATGTCTATATATGGATATTCTGCATTTTCCCTTTAAAACAATTCTTTTGTATAGCAGTATCCACCCTATTGAAAAACAGTTTGCCACTTTAACAGCTAAAGCCACCAGCACGACAGGAAAGTACCAGATACTATAGTTGGCTCCAAGGGGAGCAAGAACCATGAGGAAAATGAGAGGGCAGAGAAGCCTATTATTACAATCCGATTTCTGATATGTAGAAATTGGTTTTGGTGTGCCTCGCTTATCAAGTGAAGAAGCGAAAGTTATGAACAAGTGACGAGATACTTTGCCACGTCTAGGGACAACATATGCGAGAGATGTGGCAATGGTGAAGTTGAATCAATGTCCGTCTCTTTGGATGAATCCAATAAAGTACTTTTACATCCTCATTACCTTGTTATGGGTAAGATAATGATTCTTGCTTTAACCTTACAAAAAACAACAAGAATTCGCAATAGTCTTGCTTCTACTACTACATAACTCTATGGAGGATAGATACTGTGCAGTCGTTTACTATCAAACTTCATGTTTTTGCTTGCCTATGGTTTTGCCCCATTCTTAGCATGGCAGAACCTGTGCTATAGCTTCGTCAAGGTGTATGAATGATTGTTCTATCAGAAGAAGAGGGCTTGCAGCAAACAGGCTAAGCTTTGCCTTAGTGTTAGTATAGGCTTCTTGTAGAATACGCCGAGCATGATTTCTAGTCTTTATCCTGCCCACTTCAAGACGCGATTTGTACTTGGCAAGCATATTGTTGACTGGAGGATAATGGACAGCCAATTGTTCTGTTAGTTTGACCATCTCTCTTCCAAGAGGAGTCGCATGATATGTTCTCGTTACAGGGTCAAATTCTAAGAGGCGCTTTTGGACCAGTTCCTCACAATGACTGTTCACCTTGCGGTATGTTAATACTAATTCCCGAGCTAATCTCGCTTTTGTAATGCCAAACTCATTATTCAACGCGGCTGTCAAGATTAATGCATCTATCGTGGATTGTGCACGCTGCTTCATATAGGTGATAACAATAATGACAAATGATCATAAAAGGAGTCCCTGCCGTTATTCTAGTAAAAAGCGAAATCCTTGTTCTAGAATAAAGATCAATTTCCACTGGAGAAAATTGTCATTTTATTATGTACTTGACAGTACAAAGGACAAGGCCATGATGTAGCAATATATAGTTGAAGATTTCATTACTATGCAACTTTTCAGTCGAGCTAACTGAGACATGAAATTTTATCCTCCGCTAATGTGGCGCTTTCATACAACGTATCTTTTTCAAAAAAGTAACTGCACTTTCCTTTCCTGTCTGTACATTCATTAGTAATTTTCAACATTCTTTCATTCATCTTCGATCATGACTCGCAACAATAATAGTAATGATAATAGCAGCTCGATAACTACAGCCCCACTCAAGACTATTGAATCGTACAGAAGGGATGTAGGGCGCGGAGTTGCTAGAATTGACTATGACACAATGGATTTGTTAGGCATAGGCACGGGTAATATTATAGAAGTAAAAGGTAAGAATAGAACTGTTGCCAAGTGTTTACCCGTTTACCCCTCAGACGAGGGAAAGGGGATCATCCGCCTTGACGGGCTTATGAGAAATAACGCTCGCACCGCCATAGGCGACACAGTAATTGTCAAGAAGTTAAAGTCAATACCTGCTCAGAAGGTGATAGTAGCACCACTGCAACCAACGCCTCCCGTAGACGGAAGCTACTTGGCTGATGCACTTGAAAGTGTGCCTGTCATAAAGGGCGACAATGTGATGGTTCCATATTTTGGTGGCAGGCTTGCATTTCAAATTGCAGGAATTATGCCTTTTATAACTTCTGACAATGCAGCTATCGTAACCCAAAAAACAGTCTTTAGCATCACAGAAGAAACAGCAGAAGCACTTTACCGCAGTCCCCAAGTAACATACGAGGACATCGGTGGCCTAAGAGGAGAGATCCAAAAAGTCCGAGAAATGATCGAGCTTCCGCTCAGGCACCCGGAGATATTTGAGAAACTAGGCATAGAAGCACCAACTGGTGTGTTACTACATGGGCCTCCCGGAACAGGCAAGACGCTGCTTGCAAAGGCGGTCGCAAATGAAAGCAATGCTTACTTTATCAGCATATCAGGACCCGAAATTATGAGCAAGTTCTATGGCGAATCAGAAGCCCGCCTAAGAGAGATATTCAAAGAGGCACGGGAGAAAGCCCCCACAATAATGTTTATTGATGAAGTCGACTCGATCGCGCCAAAGAGAGAAGAAGTGACAGGCGAAGTCGAAAGAAGAATAGTGTCTCAGCTGCTGTCGCTGATGGACGGGCTGGAGACAAGAGGAAGAATTATCATAATCGCTGCAACGAACAGGCCAAATGCGCTTGACCCGGCTCTCAGGCGCCCTGGAAGGTTCGATAGGGAAATTGAAATTAGAGTTCCTGACAAATTTGGTCGATTAGAAATACTTCAGGTGCATAGTCGCAATATGCCCTTTGATTCAAGTGTAGACCAGTCAAGAATTGCAGCAGTAACGCATGGCTTTGTGGGAGCAGACCTAGAGTACCTCTGCAAAGAGGCTGCAATGAAGTGCCTAAGACGCATGCTTCCTAAGATAAATCTAGAGGAAACAAAGCTCCCTGCAGAGATGCTAGATACCCTCGTAATTACACAAAGTGACTTTGAGCAGGCAATAAAGGACGTAATGCCTTCTGCTATGAGAGAGGTCTTCTTAGAAACTCCGGATGTAAAATGGGGCGATATCGGGGGGCTTGACTATGTAAAAAGGGAATTGCAGGAAGCTGTAGAATGGCCACTGAAATATCCGAATCTGTACTCAAGGATAGGTCACACTATACCCAAAGGCCTTCTTCTGCTCGGCCCCTCAGGTACGGGCAAGACTTTGCTTGCCAAGGCTGTCGCCACAGAATCTGACACCAACTTTATCAATATAAAAGGCCCTGAGCTTTTATCGATGTGGGTAGGCGAGTCTGAAAGAGGTATAAGAGAAATCTTCAGAAGAGCAAGACAGGCCTCACCTTGTGTGATATTCTTTGACGAGATAGACTCAATAGCACCATCAAGAGGTGGAGGCATGGAGGGTCGTGGTGGAGGATCTGGCGGTGGTACGTCTGATAGGATAGTGTCTCAGCTCCTTACTGAAATGGAGGGGATAAGCGAGTTGCACGGCGTAGTTGTTTTGGCTGCAACCAACAGACCGGACATGGTCGATCCGGCGCTTCTGCGGCCTGGAAGATTCGACAGGATAATTATGATACTAAATCCAGACAATCAAACAAGAAAGAAAATAATCCAGATTCATTCCGAAGACAAACCATTAGCAACTGACGTTAACTTCCAGAGAATTGCAGACATCACTGAAGGTTTTAGTGGAGCAGACACAAGTGCAGTAGCAAATACTGCAGTCTCACTTGTGCTACATGAATATCTAGCAAAGTACCCCAC
>JALYGW010000062.1 GCA_030776915.1 Thermoproteota archaeon | reverse complement strand
ATAGATGAACTCGAGCCGTCGCTTAGAGGACCTTATGCTGGCGCCATAGGCTATTTTTCATTTAATGGCTCGTGCGACTTTGCAATAACGATAAGATCTCTATTTGTGAATGGTAGCAAGGCATATTTCGAGTCAGGAGCAGGCATAGTTATTGATTCCGATCCCGAGCTTGAATGGGAAGAAACGGAGCATAAGGCAAATGCGATACTTTCTGCTCTAAAGGCAGCAGCATCCGACTAACAGGATTTTTGCTCAATCAGTCAAAGCATACCTTGTACTATTCGGTGATTTTGTACTCTATCGAATTGAAAAAATAGGATAATTTAGACAGCCATCAATAATTCTAACTAGAGACTATACATCTAGTATCATTTTGAATAAGCAGGTAATAAAGTCCTATTGATACTATTAATATTAAATTACCATTTTAATACTGTCAATATAGTAAAAAAAGTCTGACATTCTCTTTACACAAATAAAAAAAGTCTTAGTGACTTGTGGGTGGCCTTGCAAACATATTGTCTACCTCTATATGATATTCTACCGCAAGTGCAGGATCTTTCTGCCTTCCGGTAAGAATGCCAACCACCACATCATCCTTCTTCATTAGCCCTTCCCTGCGGAGCTTTCTAACACCTGCTGGAACCGCGCCTGATGCCATTTCACAGTCAAAGCCGTTTAAACCAACAATTGACATGCCATCACTCATTTCCTTGTCGCTTACTTGCACTACTACACCGTTAGTAAAGTCTAGGGCGCGCAGCGCCTTTACAATATTTGCAGGTCTACCTATCTGAATCGCAGTTGCATGGGTCTTTGGCCTTATTCCTTTCTTGTCCAGCTCAGCATAATAACGGTCAATGATTGCGAGATCTGGCCTGCCTCCGTTCCATCTAAGAGGCTTGTCTTCAAAGAATCCATTGTAGAGTTTGTAAAATGCGTTTGCTCCGTCAGCATTCACTACTGCCAGTCGTGGAATTTTCTTGATCCAGCCCCACTCATAGAGCTCAATCAAGCATTTTCCGCAGCTCGATGAGTTACCTAGAGCTCCACCCGGATAGACTATCCAGTCAGGGGGGTTCCAGTCAAGGTATTCAAGGACACGGTAAAGGATGGTCTTTTGACCCTCCAAGCGGAATGGATTGACTGAGTTGACTGTGTATCCCCCGGTTTCTTTAGCGTTTCTAAGCGAAGCAGTAAGAGCGTCATCAAAATTTCCTTGCACTTGTATTACCTGCGCGCCAAACTGGAAAGCTTGACCGAGCTTGCCAGGGGCAATTTCGCCTCTTGGGATGTAGACGTCACATGAGATATTTTCGTTTGCAGCATACATTGCTGCAGAAGCTGAAGTGTTGCCAGTGGAGGCACAAACTATCCTTTTGACACCAAGCATTTTTGCATGTGTCATTGCAGTAGACATGCCGTTATCCTTAAACGAGCCTGATGGATTGTATCCTTCTGGCTGGAGAAATAATGAATTATGGTCTATGCCTGCATACTCAGCTACCTTGCTCATTTTGTATGGTTTCGAAAGGCGGCCTTCAGAGCCGTCAAGCGATACTAGCAAGCGGGCGCATTCTTCAAAGTCTTCTGTGTCTATACCGGCGAAATTGATTAGTTCGCGAAAGCGCCATACTCCGCTTTCGTTGTAAATGTTACCTCCATGATCCCTACGCTGGTAGAACTTTTCTATCAAGTCCCTGCCTTGCTTCTCAGTATACTTTATGTCGAGAAGCGAGCCACAGGAGCATCTGTAAATATCATTGTTAATCTTATGAGCTAAACCGCAAGATGGATTGATGCATTTTTTGACTGCAAGTGCATCCATATTATTGGAGCCTTCTGATTGTTATTTAGACGTTGTTCTAGATGCTGCTACTTTTTGGTGGTTTTTTCATACATTTTCAGTAGCTGCTGGATGACACCATCCATGTCGTCCTCCTTTACTTCCGGCGAAACAGCATGTTTGAGTAAATTGCTTACAGTGTTGGAGATCTCAGAACTCACTTCGTCAAAGCTATCCATGTCACTATAGCTCTGTTGATAAAGCCTCCTCAATCGCATTGCATACATGTGTGTCTGTTCATTCATTGTGACGTCATAGCTGCGATTGTTGACCTTTATCTTCTCCTTTATCATGTTCTACACCTAACCAGACTATAGCCTTTAAAAACCTGTCTACGTTATAAATTCACAGCAGTGAGAAAAAATTATTACTTCTGTAACTGTTGATCCCTGTTACCGCGGTTACAGGCAGCTGGAATACAATACTACTTTTATGGTGTTAATGTCATGATGACTGGGTGCTATAGTAATAAGAATGCCATTTGATAACAGGTGGGTTAAGCCACAAGGAGAAAGCGTTGGTCACAAATTGCTTGAGGGCATCAAGCCACAAGCACCACTGAAGCCAAGGATAGAAGAAGCACAGAAAAAGCTGCATATGCAGATCGCGAGGCTGGATGCAATAGCCTCACGGATGCAAGAAAAAGATAAGCTAATTTTCAAGCGTGTGGTGCTTGCAATGCAGAGTCACGATTCTTCGCATGCAAAGATCTTATCAGGAGAGCTGTCACAGATCCGAAAGATGAACAAGATGGTCACGTCAGCAAAACTAGCTTTAGAACAGATACAGCTTAGGCTCAACACAATGACAGAGCTTGGAGACGTAGTGGTAACTCTCAGC